>NZ_KV808797.1:0-184547 GCF_001812375.1 Streptococcus sp. HMSC077F03 | reverse complement strand
TGGAAGAGAAAATGAGAATTGAACAGGAGAGGATGGTATTGTATTTAGTTAATCATTACGAGGGAATCAATGAAATAGAATTTAATGATGTAGAAAATAATGCTACAACAGGTTCAAGAACTGCGTTATTAACTCTAAATAAAGAACTTGAAATGGAAATTACTTTCTTTAAATTTAATGATAAAACTGACAATTATGTAATTAGTTGGAATAAAAGATTAAATTTACAAGAAAAAAATGAAATCACTAATCAACAAACAATAGATAATATTAAAGTGAAATATTGGAGCAAGTGATGGAAATAACAGATAAAAATTATAATGATATTGTCGATGGAGTTTATAATGTTGATGCAGGAAAAGTAAAACGACCTTGGAGAGACGATAAGATTTTTAAATCAAATGGACAAACTTTTCGAGTTCTTAGTACAAAAGACAACACCTCCAACGGTATGCAGGCGATGGCGGTTGCTCCTGTGGATAAAAATGGGAATGTGGATTATAGCCATGTAGTGATTGCTTATGCCGGGACGAATAAAGACGATCGACTTGACATCCAAACAGATATCCAATCAATAGGATTTGGTGATAGACAGGTGTTGTCGGATTTGAAAACAAAGACATTTAGAAAATCTCAATTTCAAACGGCTCTGAGTTTTGCGGAAGAAATCGAAAAAACTTATCCCTCTGCTAAAATCACAACTGCGGGGCATTCGCTTGGAGAGTCTCTGGCTATGTATGTTGCTTTAAAGCGAGGTTATGCCAATGTTGGGTATAATGGGCCAGATATTCATAACTTGATTTCGAAAGAAGAAATCAAGTATATGCAAGAACATCCAGAACAATTTCGCAATTTCCGTCATAAGTATGATGTTATTGGCAATATTACGGGAAATACGACTCAAACAGCTATATTTCCCTACATCTACCCTGCAAAAGATAACTGGGGTGACAAGTTAGAATATCATAACTTGTCCCAGTGGCGATTTGATGAGAATGGCCAGCTAGTTGATTTGGATGGAAAACGTGTCACAAATCTCAAAGTAACGGCATTAGCAGAAGCAACAGCAGGTATGTACCGCTACCAAAAAATTAAAAGCTACCTCTCGGCAGATGGTTTGTCAAGTAGGGAAGAGATATACTTGGATAGCTTGCAGGGAATGGCTCTAGGGGAAGGAATGGCTAATGCGGCTCGAGCTGGTGCAGACGACGTCAAGCACCTTCAAGAAGAGGTGGTGTCAAAAGCACAAGAACTATGGAATCAGCTTGACTTTAGTAGTTTCCGATACCTGAGTTATGATGAAGTTCTATCGACTTTTGCGTCTGCGGGTGTGACTCAGGATACGATTGTCGGTTCAGTTGAGCAAGATTTTGAGCAAATGAATCAAAAGGTTGAAAAATTAGCCACAGAGTTTGATACCCTTAACCAACAGATTATCCAAGTCATTGAGAGTAAACTGACCACAGATAAGGAATTGGCAGGAGAATTTAGAAAATGGAACAGTCGGATTTAGTCTTCCAAAAGTTAAAAGCAAAAGAAAAAGAGTATTATGATTTGGAAGATGAGTATCTAAAGCGGAAAGCAACTTTTACGAATCAACGCAATGAACTCTATGAACGTCGAGACCGCCTTGCCCGAATCGTCGAAGACGAAGCTAGCAAGATGACTGCTTTTCTTCAAAAAGGACAACACAGTTACCAAGATGGAGAACAGTTTTATAGGAGTTTACAACAATTGATGGAGGATTCTCAGTTTACGTGTAGGCGTAGAGAAGATGAATTGCAGCACCATGAAGAGATGTTAGATAGAGATTATCGTAAAAAGCAAGATGAGTTAGAACGGACAATCGGAGATTTAAGGAGGTCATATGCTCGCACCATTAAATGAATATTACACAGATGAAGAATATGAATTTGCTTTACGTCAGATGTATCGCATGATGGAGAGGAATAGAATCTATACAATGGCGGCAGTAATCCTAAAGGAAAAAAATTCTTTGCAAACCAACTATAAAGAAAAAGTGAGAGAAAGTGCGGAGGAGACAAAAGTCGCTATTGGGAAAATAAAATCACAGATGGATACGGCCATAAAAGGTCAGGTAAAGAAAAAGTTGGAAGAAGTGACAACGGAGAAGCTATCTCAGTATGATTCCATTTGTTAATTTTATGGTGAGTGATATAAAATAATTATTACAAACTGCACAGAGCAGTTTTTTTGCTCTTGCTTTTCCTATGAAAAATCTCTGCAAGCTCTTTCAAAATATGGTAGAATGGATGCAGTAGAATTAGAAAAGGAAATCGATTATGAAATTTCTTGAATTAAATAAAAAATGTCATGCGACTAAGCATTTTACTGATAAGCCGGTAGATCCCAAAGATGTGCGTACGGCTATCGAAATCGCAACCTTGGCCCCAAGTGCCCACAACAGCCAACCATGGAAGTTTGTGGTTGTTCGTGAGAAAAATGCTGAACTGGCAAAATTGGCTTACGGTTCGAACTTTGAGCAGGTATCATCAGCACCTGTAACCATTGCCTTGTTTACAGACACAGATTTGGCTAAACGTGCTCGTAAGATTGCCCGAGTTGGCGGCGCTAATAACTTTTCTGAAGAGCAACTTCAATATTTTATGAAGAATCTGCCAGCTGAATTTGCGCGTTACAGTGAACAACAGGTCAGTGACTACCTAGCTCTCAATGCTGGTTTGGTTGCCATGAATTTGGTTCTGGCTCTGACAGACCAGGGAATCGGCTCTAACATTATCCTTGGATTTGACAAATCAAAAGCCAACGAAGTTTTGGATATTGAAGACCGATTCCGCCCAGAACTCTTGATTACAGTGGGTTACACAGATGAAAAATTGGAACCGAGCTACCGCTTGCCAGTGGATGAAATCATCGAGAAAAGATAGAAAGAAGAAAAAATGACAGCAATTGATTTTACAGCAGAAGTAGAAAAACGCAAAGAAGAACTCTTGGCTGACTTGTTTAGCCTTTTGGAAATCAACTCAGAACGTGATGACAGCAAGGCGGACGCTCAGCATCCATTTGGACCTGGTCCAGTAAAAGCCTTGGAAAAATTCCTTGAAATCGCAGACCGTGATGGCTATCCAACTAAAAATGTTGATAACTACGCAGGACATTTTGAGTTTGGTGAAGGAGAAGAAGTTCTCGGAATCTTTGCTCATATGGACGTGGTGCCAGCTGGTAGCGGTTGGGACACGGACCCTTATACACCAACTATCAAAGACGGTCGCCTTTATGCGCGTGGAGCTTCAGACGACAAGGGGCCTACAACAGCTTGTTACTATGGTTTGAAAATCATCAAAGAATTGGGACTTCCAACTTCTAAGAAAGTTCGTTTCATCGTCGGAACAGACGAAGAATCAGGTTGGGCAGACATGGACTACTACTTTGAACATGTAGGACTTGCGAAACCAGACTTCGGTTTCTCTCCAGACGCTGAATTCCCTATCATCAATGGTGAAAAAGGAAACATCACGGAATACCTCCACTTTGCAGGTGAAAATACAGGTGCAGCCCGTCTTCACAGCTTCACAGGTGGTTTGCGTGAAAACATGGTACCTGAATCAGCAACAGCAGTTGTTTCAGGCGACCTGGCTGACTTGCAAGCCAAACTAGATGCCTTTGTTGCAGAACACAAACTCAGAGGAGAAATTCAAGAAGAAAACGGTCAATACAAGGTTACCATCATTGGTAAATCAGCCCATGGTGCCATGCCTGCTTCAGGTGTCAATGGTGCAACCTACCTTGCCCTTTTCCTCAGCCAGTTTGACTTTGCAGGACCTGCAAAAGACTACCTTGACATTGCTGGTAAGATTCTCTTGAACGACCATGAGGGTACAAATCTCAAGGTTGCTCATGTAGATGAAAAGATGGGTGCCCTTTCTATGAATGCCGGTGTCTTCCGCTTTGATGAAACAAGTGCTGACAATACCATTGCCCTCAACTTCCGTTATCCAAAAGGAACAAGTCCAGAGCAAATCCAGTCAGTTCTTGAAAACTTACCAGTTGCTTCTGTTAGCCTTTCTGAACACGGTCACACCCCTCACTATGTGCCAATGGAAGATCCACTTGTACAAACCTTGTTGAATGTCTATGAAAAACAAACTGGTCTTAAAGGTCACGAGCAAGTCATCGGTGGTGGTACCTTTGGTCGCTTGCTGGAACGTGGCGTTGCCTATGGTGCCATGTTCCCGGACTCAATCGATACCATGCACCAAGCCAACGAATTTATCGCCTTGGACGATCTCTTCCGAGCAGCAGCAATCTATGCAGAAGCTATTTATGAATTGATCAAATAAAACGATAGAAGTCTGAGATGTTATGCTTGGACTTCTTTTTGGAGGGAAAACAGATGTCTCAAATTGAAAGAATCAAGAAAGCTATTATGGCGGATCCGCAGAATACCAGCTATACAGAACGCGGAATTGAGCCTCTCTTTGCGGCGCCAAAAACTGCCCGCATCAATATTGTCGGTCAGGCTCCTGGGCTTAAAACGCAAGAAGCTGGGATTTATTGGAAGGATAAGAGTGGCGATCGCTTGCGTGAGTGGCTAGGTGTGGATGAAGACACCTTTTACAATTCAGGTTATTTTGCAGTTCTGCCCATGGATTTTTACTTTCCAGGACATGGCAAGTCGGGTGATCTTCCACCTCGTACAGGTTTCGCAGAAAAATGGCATCCGCAACTCTTGCAAGAGTTGCCCGATATCCAATTAACTCTCTTGATTGGGCAATATGCCCAAGCCTATTATTTACAGGAAAAAATCAGTGGCAAGGTGACAGAGAGAGTAAAACATTACCAGAACTACTTACCAACCTATTTTCCTCTAGTTCACCCTTCTCCTCGTAATCAAATTTGGATGGCTAAAAATCCTTGGTTTGAGGCAGAAGTAGTGCCAGATTTGAAAAATAGAATTCAAAAGATTCTTGGAGAAACAAAATGAAAGAAATTACTTTTAACGATTTTTACCAGCTTTATCAAAATGAGCAACTTTCTCTAGTGGACGTGAGAGAAGTAGAAGAGTTCGAGGCGCTTCATTTAGAAGGCGCACACAACCTACCACTTAGTCAATTGACTGATACTTATGATCAGTTGGACAAGGACCTCTTGCATTATGTCATTTGTAAATCTGGGATGAGGTCAGCGCGTGCTTGTCAATTTCTAGCTGAACAGGGTTATGAAGTTATCAATGTCCAAGGTGGAATGACGGCCTTTGAAAATCTTTAAAGCTATATAGCGATAGATCCTGATCTTCCCTTGCTCGGTTCCAACTGAGTGAGGGGTTTTGTTTTTAGATAATTCTTATTTTTAAAAATATTGAAAACATTCAATGATTAATTTTGGATACTTTTTTCAGAGTCTTAATCATGGTATACTAGGTCAGTATTTTAGAAATATGAAGGAGATTTTTATGGCTAAAAAAGGTGCCCTAACAGGCTTGCTCCTGTTTGGAATATTTTTTGGTGCGGGAAACTTGATTTTTCCACCTTCTCTAGGTGCCCTATCTGGAGAACAGTTTCTTCCTGCCATCGCAGGTTTTGTCTTTTCAGGTGTCGGTATTGCCGTCTTGACACTTATCATCGGAACGCTCAATCCTAAAGGATACATTTATGAGATTTCTAAGAAAATCTCACCTTGGTTTGCGACGCTTTATCTTGCAGTCCTCTATCTATCAATTGGTCCCTTCTTTGCCATTCCGCGTACAGCCACAACAGCTTACGAAGTTGGGATTAGCCCCCTCTTGTCTGAAGCAAATAAAGGCCTAGGATTGATTATCTTTACCGTGCTTTACTTTGCCGCAGCTTATTTGATCTCGCTCAATCCATCAAAAATCTTGGATCGTATCGGACGTATCTTGACACCAGTCTTTGCTTTGCTTATCGTTATCTTAGTTGTACTAGGTTCCTTTAAATATGGTGGAACAAGTCCTCAAGTAGCTTCAGAAGCCTATCAAGCATCTGCTTTCGGGACAGGTTTCCTAGAAGGGTATAACACCTTGGATGCCCTAGCCTCAGTGGCCTTCAGTGTCATCGCTGTTCAAACCTTGAAACAACTTGGATTTTCAAGTAAGAAAGAGTACATCTCAACCATTTGGATTGTTGGTATCGTTGTAGCTCTTGCCTTTAGCGCTCTTTACATTGGTTTAGGATTCCTTGGAAATCACTTCCCAGTACCAGCAGAAGCGATGAAGGGTGGAACACCAGGTGTTTATATCTTGTCGCAAGCAACTCAGGAAATCTTTGGTTCAACAGCTCAACTCTTCCTTGCTGTTATGGTAACTGTAACCTGCTTCACAACGACAGTTGGATTGATTGTGTCGACAGCAGAGTTCTTTAACGGACGTTTCCCACAAATCAGCTACAAGGTCTATGCAACAGCCTTTACCTTGATTGGATTTGCCATTGCAAATCTTGGTCTTGATGCAATAATTAAGTACTCAGTGCCAGTACTGGTAATCTTGTACCCAATCACCATCGCCATTGTGATGATCGTGATTGTGAATAAGTTTGTCGCCCTATCAAAACCGGGCATGCAGTTAACCATTGGACTTGTTACAGCTATTGCTCTTGCAAGCGTCCTTGGAAGTTCCTTTAAGATTGAGTTTCTAGAAAATCTGATTAATGCCCTTCCGTTTGCGTCAGCCTCTCTTCCATGGTTAGTGCCAGCTATGATTGGAATCTTGCTTTCATTGGTTCTACCAAACAAACAAGAGAGTGACGTTTTTGAGATGGAATGAAAAAATTCTTGGTCATCGACCAAGAATTTTTTGTATGAGCACGACTCATTAGTTGGTTTGTTCAGTATAACCAGCTTCTTTAAGCATTTTTTTCGAGGCAGCAAAGCTTACACGGCTTCCAATACCAGAATATTCGTTCGGCATTGCTTTTTTCAATTCGTCAAGACTCGCGACAGTCATGTCAACCTCGATGTTTTGGATAACTTTTTCGTCTTGAATTTCAACTTTTTGTGTAACCCCTTTGACCCCTTCATAACCTTTATAAGTATCGTCAACAATTTCCTTAATACCTTCCGCGGTATTATTAAGTTTTTCAGGATCGAATACATTATGAACAGTTTGTTTTACAACGTCATCTCCCTTCACAGTATAAGTCAAGGTAGAATGAATTCCAGGTTTGCTATTATGGACAAATGTATGAGTTTCTGTCTCATCTTTCTTTTCAGATGATTGTTGGCTGCTTTGTCTGGTCTCGCTTGACTGAGTTGTTTTGTCTTCTTTGCTACTGCTGCTAGCAGGTGTAGAAGCTTGTTTGGAACATCCAAGCAGGAGGACAAGTGAAGCCACTAGGGCTAGTGAAGTTTTAATATAAGTTTTCATAGAATTTCCTTTCATAATCAAAGTATTTTGTATTATAACATGATTCTACTACAAAATCAACTAGACCTCCCCTCTCATCTGACTTGACATGACAATGAACAGAAACTAGTCTGACAATTAAAGTTTTATCTCTATCTGTTTCAAATATCTTTTATCGTATGGCTTTATAAGGGTGTGAAGTTTTAAATGCACTTTTTATGGGACTGAGAGGGGGCTATTGGACTCATCGGTCAGAACTATAAAAAAATCCCCCAAGAGTTAGAGTTGTGTCTAACTTTTGGGGTGGACCTACACTAGTCTATTTGGAATTTTAGGAGATTAGTTCGCCTTTTCTGTGAATCCCATTTTTTCCAGTGCTTTTTTAGAGTTTGAGAAACTCACACGATTGCCGATACCAGAATATTCTTCAGGAAGTGCTTTTCTAAGTTCGCTAATGCTTGCAACTGAGAAATCAACTTCTAGATCTTGAACAACTTTTCCATCTTTGATTTCAATCGTTTGTTTAACACCTTTGAGTCCGTAATAACCTTTATAGGTATCCTCGAGTGTACTCTTGACATCTTCTGGAGTTGCACCAAGGATTTCAGGATCAGCAATGTTATTAGCTGATTGCTTGATAACATTGTCGCCTTCTACAGTATAAACCAAGGTAGAAGTGATTCCAGAATTATTTTTGTTTACAAAAGTATGTGTTTTAGTTGTTTCTTTCTTTTCAGATGATTGTTGACTGCTTTTTTTGCTCTCACTTGACTGAGTTGTTGAGTCTTCTTTGCTACTGCTGTTTGCAGGTGTTGATGCTTGTTTGGAACATCCGAGCAGGAGGACAAGTGAAGCCACAAGAATTAGTGATACTTTAAAGAATGATTTCATATTTTTTACTTTCCTTTCATAATCAAAGTATTTGTATTATAACATGGATCGATAGTGAAAGCAACTAAACACAGTTTTTCTCCTTTTGAGAAGGAGTCTGACTAGAAAAATGTTATAATGGTAGGAAAGAGGTGAAGAAATGAATCAGACTATAAACTATATCAAAGAACTAACCGCTATTGCATCTCCAACAGGCTTTACTCGTGAGATTTCAGACTACCTAGTCCATACTTTGGAAGAGCTTGGTTATCAGCCGGTTCGCACAGCCAAGGGCGGTGTCAATGTGACCATTAAAGGTCAAAATGATGAGCAACAACGTTATGTGACTGCCCATGTGGATACGCTAGGTGCTATTGTTCGTGCAGTCAAACCGGATGGCCGTCTCAAAATGGACCGTATCGGTGGTTTTCCTTGGAACATGATTGAAAGTGAAAATTGTACGGTTCATGTGGCTAGTACAGGTAAAATGGTATCTGGAACTATCCTCATCCACCAGACATCTTGCCATGTCTACAAAGATGCAGGAACTGCTGAACGCACTCAGGACAATATGGAAGTGCGTTTGGACGCAAAAGTAACCAATGAAAAAGAAACGCGCGCCTTGGGCATCGAGGTCGGTGATTTTATCAGCTTTGACCCGCGAACTGTCGTGACAGAGACTGGTTTTATCAAGTCACGTCACTTGGATGACAAAGTCAGCGCAGCGATTTTGCTCAATCTTCTTCGTGTTTATAAGGAAGAGGGGCTTGAATTACCAGTAACAACTCATTTTGCTTTTTCAGTCTTCGAAGAGGTGGGCCACGGTGCTAACTCCAATATTCCAACTCAAGTGGTGGAATATCTAGCTGTCGATATGGGGGCAATGGGAGATGACCAGCAGACGGATGAGTACACAGTATCTATCTGTGTCAAGGACGCTTCAGGTCCCTATCACTATGACTTTCGTCAACACTTGGTAGCTTTGGCAAAGGAGCAAGATATTCCATTTAAGCTCGACATCTATCCATTTTACGGTTCGGATGCTTCGGCAGCTATGTCAGCAGGAGCCGAGGTCAAACATGCCCTCCTTGGAGCTGGTATTGAATCCAGTCACTCTTACGAACGAACACACATTGATTCGGTCATGGCGACTGAACGTATGGTAGACGCCTATCTCAAGAGTGCATTGGTGGAGTAAAGGGGCGATAAAGTATTATGTTTGAAATGCTGAAACAATTAGCAACGCCTGCTATAATAACGGGGTTAGTTTCGGGTTTGTATGCTTATTTCCAAAAGAAAAAAGAGGAATATCGTAAGTATGTGTATGAAAATAAACAAGAAAACTTTAAAGAACTAGTTGTTTATGCCGATGAACTGGTAGATAAAGGAATTACTAATCCAGATTTAGAAAAACTACTTTTTAAAATTTCTCAAAACATTAATCCGTATGGACGAAAAATAAAAACTTTTGGAAAATATCAGTGGATAGAAGATGATGGATATATATGGTATCAAATAGAAATTATAGAGAAAAAACTTGCTTCTCAAATACTTCAAATAGAGGATTTAAAAGAACTAGCTCATCGGATACAAATTGCTAAACGATTACTAGATATAAAAGTAGAAAAAAATATTCCGCTTATAAGTTCAGCTAAAATATGGTTTTATTTATTTCAGTATGCGATGTTATTACTTCAGCTATTTTTCATTTACTTTGGGTATCAGAGTTTTATAGAACAACCTACTGGACCCTCTTTGTTATTGGCTTATTTGCTGCTTGTTGTAATTTTAATTTTTTTACTCCCAGAATTTAGTGTTGATGAAAGTGATGATGGAAGATCTGGAATATTTATTACAGTGTGCCTTTTCTATATTGTCGCAGTTGATACTGTAATATCGTATTATTTGTATAAAAATTTATCTATTGTTCTTATTGTTGGAATAGTTTCACTTTGTTTAAGTATTGGTGTAATATTTTTAAAAGCTATTATCTTCGGAGAAAGTGAAATTGGTAAGGTATCTACAATTTATATCGAAGAATATAGAAAACTACAGGGACCTAAGTTAAGTAAGAGACGCTTTATAGATAATTTTACAGTTATTCCATTTTTTAATAAGATTCAAAAATTATTTCACAAAGATAAGAGGGAGGGGAATGATGACCTATGAACACCGACTTTTTGACCTTAATCACATCCTTCTCGACTTTGAAGCAGTGGATATCCGAGGGGTAAATAAAGCAGGGATTGACAGTGAGTGATTTAATCCCTATGTGCTTGAGAATGCAAGTATAGCTAATCCCGAGCTGTCAGGCTCAAGATATTTTGAACTTATTAGAGTTGAAAGGAGAGACTCATGTGTCTTATTTGTGAGCGGATAGACCTAATTAAAGCGGGGAAAAATCCCTACTTTGTAAAAGAACTAGAAACAGGCTATGTTGTTATTGGGGATCACCAATACTTTAAGGGCTATACCTTATTTCTGGCAAAAGAACATATAACAGAACTCCACCATATGGAGACTTCTGAAAAACTGCGTTTTCTAGAGGAAATGAGTTTAGTCCAAGAAGCAGTCGCCAAAGCGTTTAAAGCTGAAAAGATGAACATCGAACTTCTAGGAAATGGAGATGCCCACGCTCACTGGCACCTCTTTCCAAGACGGTCAGGTGATATGAAGGGGCATGGGCTTAATGGCCGTGGTCCAGTCTGGTGGGTGCCCTGGGAAGAAATGGCGTCAGAAGATTGCCAAGTGAAATCCCATGAGTTGGAACAAATGATTAAAGCCTTATCCGATGAATTAGAGAAGCACATGGCCTAAGAGAGGAAGAAAAAATGAAAAAAAGATACATCGTTTTATCAGGTTTGCTAGCAGTAACCCTAGCAGCATGTTCTCAAGAAAAACCTAAAAATGAAGAAAACACTCAAAAAATGGAACAAACTAGTCAACCTGAAGGAACTGTAGGGAGCAAATCCCAAGCCTCTAGTCAGAAGAAGGCAGAAGTTGTCAATAAGGGAGACTACTATAGTATTCAAGGGAAGTACGATGAAATCGTCATAGCTAATAAGCACTATCCTTTGTCAAAAGACTATAATCCAGGAGAAAATCCAACAGCTAAAGCAGAGTTGCTGAAACTCATTGCAGCAATGCAAGCAGCTGGCTACCCAATCAGCGATCACTACAGTGGTTTTAGAAGTTATGAAACTCAAACCAAACTTTATCAAGACTATGTGAATCAAGACGGTAAGGAAGCTGCTGATCGCTACTCAGCTCGCCCAGGTTATAGTGAACACCAAACAGGTCTTGCATTTGACCTTATTGGGACAGATGGAGATTTAGTTACTGAAGAAAAGGCGGCCCAGTGGCTCTTGGATCATGCGGCTGACTATGGCTTTGTTGTTCGCTATCTCAAAGGCAAGGAAAAAGAGACTGGCTACATGGCGGAAGAATGGCATCTTCGCTACGTCGGAAAAGAAGCCAAAGAAATTGCTGCAAGTGGTCTCAGTTTGGAAGAGTACTATGGCTTTGAAGGTGGCGATTACGTCGATTAAAAAAGTAATTTTTCTCTTGCATTTTTAGATAAATAGTGTATAATGGAAAGGTATGTGTAAAGCATACTTGTGGGAGGTAAAAATCTCTAATTACCGCCAAAACCACAAAGGAGGATTTAAAAATGGCTAAAAAAGTCGAAAAACTTGTAAAATTGCAAATCCCTGCTGGTAAAGCTACACCAGCTCCACCAGTTGGACCTGCTCTTGGTCAAGCTGGTATCAACATCATGGGATTCACAAAAGAGTTCAACGCTCGTACAGCTGACCAAGCTGGTATGATCATTCCAGTTGTTATCTCAGTATACGAAGACAAATCATTTACTTTCGTAACAAAAACACCACCAGCTGCTGTTCTTTTGAAAAAAGCTGCAGGTGTTGAAAAAGGATCAGGTACACCTAACAAAACTAAAGTTGCTACAGTTACTCGTGCACAAGTACAAGAAATTGCAGAAACTAAGATGCCAGATTTGAACGCAGCAAACATTGAGTCTGCAATGCGTATGATCGAAGGTACTGCTCGTTCTATGGGATTCACTGTTGTTGACTAATCAATAACACCCCCAATATAACCCGCAAGACTTCATCATTTCGAGAAGTGACGTGGGAGATGAAAATCGATTGAACCACTTACAAGGAGAATAGAAAATGGCTAAAAAAAGCAAACAACTTCGTGCTGCTCTTGAGAAAATCGACAGCACAAAAGCATACAGTGTAGAAGAAGCTGTAGCACTTGCAAAAGAAACTAACTTTGCAAAATTTGACGCAACTGTAGAAGTTGCTTACAACTTGAACATCGACGTTAAAAAAGCTGACCAACAAATCCGTGGCGCAATGGTATTGCCAAACGGTACAGGTAAAACTTCACGCGTTCTTGTTTTCGCACGTGGTGCAAAAGCTGAAGAAGCAAAAGCTGCTGGTGCAGACTTTGTTGGTGAAGATGACCTTGTTGCAAAAATCAACGACGGTTGGTTGGACTTCGACGTAGTTATCGCTACACCTGACATGATGGCTCTTGTTGGACGTCTTGGACGTGTCCTTGGACCACGTAACTTGATGCCAAACCCTAAAACTGGTACTGTAACAATGGATGTTGCTAAAGCAGTTGAAGAGTCTAAAGGTGGTAAAATTACTTACCGTGCAGACCGTGCAGGTAACGTTCAAGCAATCATCGGTAAAGTATCATTTGAAGCTGAAAAATTGGTTGAAAACTTTAAAGCTTTCAACGAAACAATCCAAAAAGCAAAACCAGCTACAGCTAAAGGAACTTACGTAACTAACTTGACAATCACAACTACTCAAGGTGTTGGTATCAAGGTTGACGTAAACTCACTTTAATCAGTAGTTTATATCAGAGAACGAGTGCGAAAGTGCTCGTTTTTTTGATGATAAGTTTACTCCAGGAAAAATAACTCCATTAATAACCTGACGGAGCAAGAGAATAGTGCTTTTCCTCTTCTTCTTTCACAGAAAATGTGGTATAATAGAGAGTAAAAAACTTTGAAAGAAAGAAAAAGATGAATTTAAAAGATTATATCGCAACGATTGAAAATTACCCTAAGGAAGGTATTACCTTCCGTGATATTAGCCCTTTGATGGCAGATGGAAATGCTTATAGCTACGCTGTTCGTGAAATTGTTCAGTATGCAACTGATAAGAAAATCGACATGATCGTGGGCCCAGAGGCTCGTGGATTTATTGTTGGCTGCCCAGTTGCTTTTGAGTTGGGAATTGGCTTTGCACCTGTTCGTAAACCAGGGAAATTGCCACGTGAAGTCATTTCTGCTGACTATGAGAAAGAGTATGGTATTGATACCTTGACCATGCATGCTGATGCGATTAAGCCAGGTCAACGTGTTCTCATCGTAGATGATCTTTTGGCAACAGGTGGAACTGTCAAGGCAACCATTGAGATGATTGAAAGACTTGGTGGAGTTGTAGCCGGTTGTGCCTTCTTGATTGAGTTGGATGAGCTTAAAGGCCGTGAAAAAATCGGAGATTACGATTACAAGGTACTTATGCATTATTAATGAAAAACAGTCCTTGGGGCTGTTTTCTCTTCATCTGCTATATAAACAAACTATAGCTAGTTAGAGAAAAACTATAATTGAAAACTATATCTTCTTGCAGTATAATAAAAGGACTAAGTGTTTGAGATTTGACTTCAAACACATTCAATTATTTCTAAAAGAGTACAGTTAGGAGAAGGTTATGCCGATTAGAATTGATAAAAAATTGCCAGCTGTTGAGATTTTACGGACAGAGAATATCTTTGTCATGGATGATCAACGTGCGGCCCACCAAGATATCCGTCCCTTGAAAATTTTGATTTTAAACCTAATGCCCAAAAAAGTGGTCACAGAGACCCAGTTGTTACGGCATTTAGCAAATACTCCTTTGCAATTGGACATAGACTTTCTCTATATGGAGAGCCACCGTTCCAAGACGACTCGTGCAGAGCATATGGAGACTTTTTATAAAACTTTTCCTGAAGTCAAGGACGCCTTTTTTGATGGGATGATTATCACAGGGGCTCCGATTGAGCATTTACCATTTGAGGAAGTGGACTATTGGGAGGAATTCAGTCAGGTGCTTGAGTGGTCCAAGACCCATGTCTATTCGACCCTCCATATCTGTTGGGGAGCTCAAGCAGGTCTATATGTTCGCTATGGCGTTGAAAAGCACCAGATGGATCGGAAACTATCAGGAATTTATCCACAGGACACCTTGAAAGAAGGGCACATTCTTTTTAGAGGTTTTGATGATCGCTATGTAGCTCCTCATTCTCGTCATACTGAGATTTTAAAAGAAGAAATCTTAAACAAGACCAATCTGGAAATCCTGTCAGAAGGTCCTGAGGTTGGGGTTTCTATCCTGGCTAGTCGGGATCTTCGTGAGATTTATAGTTTTGGTCATTTAGAATATGACCGTGATACTCTAGCAAAAGAGTATTTTCGTGATTGTGAGGCAGGACTTGATCCTCACATTCCGGAAAATTACTTCAAAAATGATGATGTGAATGAGACACCGTGTCTCTGTTGGTCTTCATCAGCTGCCCTCTTTTTCAGTAACTGGGTTAACTATGCCGTTTATCAGGAAACTCCTTTTGACTGGAAAAAGGTAGAGGACGATGCAGCTTCATTTGGATATTTATAAGAGGAATTATGACATATTTTGACGCTTTTAAATCAGGGAACTTGGTTTTGCCAAGTGCCCTGCTCTTGCATTTTAAGGAACTCTTTCCTTCCAGCGAAGATTTTCTCGTCTGGCAATTTTTCTATCTACAAAACACCACAGCCTTAGGAGATGTTTCGCCTAGCCAGATTGCTGAAATCATTGGGAAAGAGGTGGCAGATGTCAACCAATCCATTTCGAATTTGACTGAAAATGGTTTGCTACAATATCGGACCATTGAACTAAATGGGGAAATTGAGCTGATTTTTGATGCTAGTTTGGCTTTTGAACGCTTGGATAGCTTGCTAGACAACCAAACTCCAGATACAACTGCCCCCAACCCGCAGAATCAATTGAAGGATCTGGTTGAAACTTTTCAGCAAGAATTAGGACGTTTGTTAACGCCGTTCGAAATCGAAGATCTTTCTAAGACAGTCAAAGAAGACGGAGTTAAGGCGGATTTGATCAAGGAAGCTCTCCGAGAGGCTGTTCTCAATGGCAAGCCAAACTGGAAATATATTCAGGCAATCCTACGAAACTGGCGCCATGAAGGTATTCAGTCTGTGGCACAGGTAGAGGCCAAACGAGCAGAGCGAGAAGCCAACAATCCCAAACAAGTTCAGGCTTCGGCTGATTTCCTCGATGCGATGAATTTGTGGCAAGATTAGTCGCTTGAAAAATCTTGAAAATTAGAGTAAGGTTTGCAAGCTCCTTATAAATATGATAGAATAATAGTGAATAAAATGAAAAAAGAGGTATGTGAAATGTCACGTAAACCATTTATCGCTGGTAACTGGAAAATGAACAAAAATCCAGAAGAAGCAAAAGCATTCGTTGAAGCCGTTGCATCAAAACTTCCTTCATCAGACCTTGTTGAAGCAGGTATCGCAGCTCCAGCAGTTGATTTGACAGCTGTTCTTGCTGCTGCTAAAGGTTCAAACCTTAAAGTTGCTGCTCAAAACTGCTACTTTGAAAATGCAGGTGCTTTCACTGGTGAAACTAGCCCACAAGTTTTGAAAGAAATCGGTACTGACTACGTTGTTATCGGTCACTCAGAACGTCGTGACTACTTCCATGAAACTGACGAAGATATCAACAAAAAAGCAAAAGCAATCTTTGCAAACGGTATGCTTCCAATCATCTGTTGTGGTGAGTCACTTGAAACTTACGAAGCTGGTAAAGCTGCTGAGTTTGTAGGTGCTCAAGTTTCTGCTGCATTGGCTGGATTGACAGCTGAACAAGTTGCTGAATCAGTTATTGCTTACGAGCCAATCTGGGCTATCGGTACTGGTAAATCAGCTTCACAAGACGATGCACAAAAAATGTGTAAAGTCGTTCGTGATGTTGTAGCTGCTGACTTTGGTCAAGAAGTTGCGGACAAAGTTCGTGTTCAATACGGTGGTTCAGTTAAACCTGAGAACGTTGCTTCATACATGGCTTGCCCAGACGTTGACGGTGCCCTTGTTGGTGGTGCGTCACTTGAAGCTGAAAGCTTCTTGGCATTGCTTGACTTTGTAAAATAATCTCAGTTATTCCAGACAGTCTTCTAAGACTGTCTTTTTTATAAAGACTGTATATTTTTCTTAAATTATCAGTCAATTACAACTTTTTTAATATGGGTTAATTTTCTTGCTTTTGTCTACTAGGAGTAGTATACTGAGATAGTAATCAATAAATATGGTTGCAAAAATAATATTATGAGGTGATCAATATGGTTGAATTGAAAAAAGAAGCAGTAAAAGACGTAACAACATTATCTAAAACAGCGCCAGTAGCATTGGCAAAAACAAAGGAAGTATTGAACCAAGCAGTAGCAGACTTGTATGTGGCTCACATTGCCCTTCACCAAGTTCACTGGTATATGCGTGGTCGTGGTTTCCTCGTATGGCATCCAAAAATGGATGAATACATGGACAGCCTTGATGGCTATCTTGACGAAATCAGTGAACGTTTGATCACTCTTGGTGGCAAACCTTACTCAACTTTGACAGAATTCCTTCAACACAGTGAAATCGAAGAAGAAGAAGGAGAATTCCGTAACGTTGAAGAAAGCTTGGAACGTGTTCTAGCGATTTATCGCTACCTCATCGCTCTTTTCCAAAAAGCTTTGGATGTGACTGATGAAGAAGGCGATGATGTTACAAACGATATCTTTGTTGGTGCTAAGGCTGAACTTGAGAAAACAGTTTGGATGCTTGCAGCAGAACTTGGACAAGCTCCTGGTTTGTAAAATATAGTTGCTACCCCTTTTATCATGAGGTACCTGATAAGTGCCCATGACCAATCATCTTTTAAAAGTCATGTAACTGTAAACAGTTGCATGATTTTTTTGTTTGCTGGACTTAGGACACATTGTCAAAAGTAGGATTTTACGGTATAATAGTTGCTGTTCAATAACATATGAATTTTAAAGAATAATTGTTAGTTTAAGGAGGACTTATGAACAACTTACCAAATTGCCCAAAATGTAATTCAGAATATGTCTACGAAGACGGAAGTCTCTTGGTCTGCCCAGAGTGTGCCTATGAATGGAACCCTGCAGAAGTTGCAGAAGTAGAAGAAGGTGTTGTTGCTATTGATGCCAATGGAAATAAATTGGCTGACGGCGATACTGTAACCTTAATCAAGGACTTGAAAGTAAAAGGTGCGCCAAAGGATTTGAAACAAGGAACTCGTGTTAAAAATATCCGTATTGTAGAAGGTGACCACAACATCGACTGTAAGATTGATGGTTTTGGAGCTATGAAACTCAAATCAGAATTTGTTAAGAAAATCTAGCCATGAAACTGAACTACAAATTTATCTTTTATAGTCGTGTCCTCTTGTTCTTAGCGGCATTTACAGGGGTTTATTTAGAAATTACCAAGCACGGTGGCTTTGGTATGCTCCTTTACTACACAGTGTTGTCCAATCTTTTGGTAACGATTTTCACGGGTTATCTGCTCCGTGTGATGAGCCGTTCAGGTGAAAATTGGCAAAGTCCGACCTTGCTTCGTCTCAAGGGTGGCGTTACCATGAGTATCATGATTACCTGTGTGATTTACCATTTTATGCTTGCTCCGATCGCGACAGACTTTTACCGTGTGGAAAATTTCCTTTGCCACTATATCGTTCCACTCTGGTTTTTAGCCGACACCCTCTTCTTTGATAAACGGGGTCAATACAAGATCTGGGATCCAGTCTTGTGGACCATCTTGCCCTTGGTTTATATGATTTTTGCCTTGTTTAATGGCTTGGTCTTAAAACTCAATATTCCGAATTCCAAGGACAATCCCTTCCCTTATTTCTTTTTAAATGTGAACAAGGGTTGGGACGTGGTTATCAAATGGTGTTTGATCATTTTTGCGGCCTATATGGTTGCAGGCTTCATCTTCTATCTGATCAAGCAAATCAAGCGAAAATAGTCTTCCTATTAGGAAAGTTAGGACGGAGTCTCTAGTTCAATCGGGCTCCTTCTTTTCTTGCCATCTTCCTTTTAAAAGGATCAACAGTGAGAAATATACAGAAAGAAAATTCATGAAACAATATTTAGAACGGGCTAGTATTTTGGCCCTCTCCCTCGTTTTGATTACCTCCTTTTCTATTTCAAGCGCTCTGCCAGCCATGTTTGACTACTATCAAGGCTACCCCAAAGAACAAATCGAGCTCCTGGTCAGTCTTCCTTCTTTTGGAATCATGATTATGCTGGTTTTAAATGGGTTTTTGGAGCGGTTATTTCCTGAGCGACTTCAGATTAGTCTAGGTCTTCTCATCCTTTCTATCGGGGGGACAGCCCCTTTCTGGTATCAGGAGTACAACTTTGTCTTTGCGATGCGGATTTTATTTGGCTTGGGTGTTGGGATGATCAATGCCAAGGCCATTTCCATCATCAGTGAACGCTATCATGGAAAGACACGGATCCAGATGTTGGGGCTTCGCGGATCAGCAGAAGTTGTCGGGGCGTCGATTTTGACTCTAGTGGTCGGTCAACTCTTATCCTTGGGATGGACAGTGACCTTCTTGGCCTACAGTGCGGGATTTTTAGTATTGATCCTTTATCTGCTCTTTGTCCCTTATGGGAAAGAAAAGAAAGAAACAAAGAAAAAAGAGACCGAAACGACTCGTTTGACAGGAAAGATGAAAGGATTAATTTTTCTATTGGCTGTCGAAGCAGCAGTTGTTGTCTGCACCAACACAGCTATCACCATTCGTATTCCTAGTCTGATGGTGGAAAGAGGTCTAGGGGATGCCCAGTTATCGAGCTTGGTCTTAAGTATTATGCAGTTGATTGGTATCTTGGCAGGTGTGAGTTTTTCTTTCTTTATCTCTCTATTTAAAGAAAGATTGCTCCTTTGGTCAGGTATCACCTTTGGATTGGGGCAGATTGTGATTGCCTTGTCTCCGTCATTGGGTGTGATGGTAGTTGGAAGTGTTGTGGCAGGTTTTTCCTACAGTGTGGCCTTGACCACTGTCTTTCAGCTTCTTTCTGAAAGAATCCCAGCCAAGCTCCTTAATCAGGCAACATCTTTTGCAGTGCTAGGATGCAGCTTTGGAGCCTTTACGACACCTTTCATTCTTGGGGCGATTGGCTTGGTGACTCAAAATGGTATGTTGGTCTTCACCATTTTAGGATGTTGGTTGATTGTCACTTCTATCTTTGTTATGTACGCACTTCAAAAGAGAGCTTAGGATTAATTTCCTAAGTTTTTCTTTCTGGGAATTTTGTACCCAGACAATTATTGGTTTTTAAACTTGTTTACACTTTTATTTCCTGATAAAATAGAAGTTATGACAAGATATAAAGCAACTATTTCTTATGATGGTTTTGCTTTTGCCGGTTTTCAGCGCCAGCCTCATGCGCGGAGCGTTCAAGAGGAAATCGAAAAAACCTTAACGAGACTCAATAAGGGGCAAGCCATCGCTGTTCATGGTGCTGGTAGGACGGATAGTGGGGTCCATGCTCTGGAACAGGTCATTCATTTTGATCTGCCCTATCAGATGGATGAGGAAAAACTCCGTTTTGCTCTGGATACTCAGTCACCAGAAGATATCGATGTGATTTCGATTGAGATTGTGGCGGATGATTTTCATTGCCGTTATGCAAAACATAGCAAGACCTATGAGTTTATAGTAGATAGGGGGCGTCCTAAAAATCCCATGCGCCGTCACTATGCTACTCACTTTCCCTATCCCCTCGATGTGGAGCGGATGCAGGAGGCTGTCAAGAAATTAGAAGGAACCCACGATTTTACCGGTTTTACAGCATCTGGAACCAGTGTAGAGGACAAGGTTCGGACCATTACAGAAGCCAGTCTTAGTGTTGATGAGACAGGGCAGTTTTTGACTTTTACCTTTTCAGGAAATGGATTCTTATATAAACAGATTCGTAATATGGTGGGGACACTGCTCAAAATCGGAAATAATCGAATGCCAGTTGAGCAGATTGACTTGATTTTGGAGAAGAAGGACAGGCAGCTAGCAGGTCCAACGGCTGCACCGAATGGCTTGTATTTAAAGGAGATTCGTTATGAAGAATAATCGTATTTTAGCCCTTTCTGGGAATGATATTTTTAGTGGTGGTGGTTTATCAGCTGATCTTGCCACCTATACCTTAAACGGCTTGCATGGCTTTGTAGCAGTGACTTGTTTGACAGCCTTGACAGAGAAGGGGTTTGAAGTCTTCCCTACAGATGATACTATTTTCCAACATGAGTTGAATAGCTTACGTGATGTCGAGTTTGCAGGGATTAAGATTGGCCTTCTTCCTACTGTCAGTGTGGCTGAGAAGGCCTTGGACTTTATCAAGCAACGTCCAGGAGTGCCTGTGGTATTGGACCCCGTTTTGGTCTGCAAGGAAACGCACGACGTGGCTGTTAGTGAGCTCTGCCAAGAGTTGATTCGTTTTTTCCCTCATGTCAGTGTGATTACGCCAAATCTTCCTGAAGCAGAATTGTTAGCGGGTCAAGAGATCAAAACATTGGAAGATATGAAAACTGCAGCGCAGAAATTGCATGATTTAGGAGCGCCAGCAGTTATTATCAAGGGAGGCAATCGCCTCAGTCAGGACAAGGCAGTGGATGTCTTTTATGATGGACAAACTTTCACTGTTCTAGAAAACCCAGTCATTCAAGGCCAAAATGCGGGTGCAGGATGTACCTTTGCCTCAAGCATCGCCAGTCACTTGGTTAAAGGGGATGAACTTTTACCAGCAGTAGAGAGCTCGAAAGCTTTCGTTTACCGTGCTATTGCACAAGCAGATCAATATGGAGTAAGACAATATGAAGCAAACCAAAACAACTAAAATCGCCCTTGTATCCCTCTTAACCGCCCTTTCTGTGGTTCTAGGTTATTACTTGAAAATTGGAACGCCAACAGGAATATTGACTCTCTTGGATGCAGGTATTTTCTTTACTGCCTTTTACTTTGGCAGTAAAGAAGGGGCCGTCGTTGGAGGACTAGCAGCTTTTCTGCTTGACCTTTTATCAGGCTTTCCACAGTGGATGTTCTTTAGCTTGGTAAACCATGGCTTGCAAGGATTTTTTGCAGGTTTTAAAGGGAAATGGCAATGGCTAGGCCTTGTCTTGGCTACTATCGTCATGGTAAGTGGCTACGCTCTGGGCTCAACTCTAATGAATGGCTGGTCAGCAGCCTTGCCAGAAATCCTTCCAAACTTCCTACAAAATACCTTGGGAATGGTTGTGGGATTTGTAGTCTTTCAGAGTGTCAAGAAGATAAAATAAAAAAGTCAGCTTCAATAGCTGACTTTTTGCTTGTCTCTATGTTTAATCAAAATAAAGCAAATCTTTGCTGGTGCTGGTGAAGAGGTCAAAGCCATCCTTAGTGACGACACCGCAGTCTTCGATACGGACACCGACTTTTCCAGGGATATAGATACCTGGTTCAACAGAGAAGCACATGCCTTCTTCGATGGTCATGTCGTTTCCTTCCATGATAGATGGGAACTCGTGGACATCCATACCGATACCGTGACCGAGACGGTGGTTGAAGTACTCTCCATAACCAGCTTTTTCAATGACTTCACGGGCAGCGCGGTCAACTTCATGGGCAGTCACACCAGGTTTGATAAAGTCAAGGGCAGCTTGTTGGGCTTCAAGGGTCAAGTTATAGATATCTTTCTTGAATTGGTCAGGTTTACCGACAGCGACCGTACGAGTCATATCTGAGGCGTAGCCATTAACCATGACACCAAGGTCAAAGAGGAGAAGGGCGTCTTTTTCGACCTTGTTTGCACCGGGAATTCCGTGTGGATTTGCAGCATTATCACCAGTCAAGACCATGGTATCAAAGCTCATTTCATAGCCTTCACCTTTCATGGCAAAGTCGATTTGGGCAATGATATCTGTCTCAGTCTTGTCAAGAGAGATGTTGTCAAAACCAACCTTAACAGCCTTATCAGCATAGAGCCCTGCAACCATCATTTTTTGGACTTCATCAGCTGATTTGATGAGGCGCATGCGTTGGATGCGAGGAGTGAGGTTTTCAAACTCAGCAGTTTCAAAAACTGTTTTCAAACCATGGTATTTGGTCAAGATGAGATTGTCAAACTCAACAGCGACACGTTTGAAGTCGTGCTGCGGCAAAGCATTTTTGATTTTTTGCCATGGATTTTCAGAATCCACATAGCCCACAACTGGGAAAGAGACAGTGCTGCTTGCACGCTCAACCTCAAGGGCTGGGACAAAGAGGAGAGGTTCCTGATCCGCTAAAACAAAGAGGAACATTTGGCGTTCATGGGGATCACTGTAAAAGCCAGTGAGGTAATTGATAGTGACGGGGTCAGATACGACAGCGACGTCTAGTTTTTCTGATTCAAGATATGTTAGGATTTGTTGTAATTTAGACATATGCTACCTTCTTTCTACCCCTCTATTTTGGCAAAAAATGAGAGAAAATGCAAGGGAGAAGGGTAAAAGAACAGGCAAAAAGAACTCCGAAAGGATAGCGGAGTTCTTTTATCTAATTTTCCTTAGTTTAAGAAAAGTCAGCCTTGCTTTTCACGTCGCTGTATTCTTCAGCGATTTCTTGACTGAGAATGTCCTCATAAGCAGGGAGTTGGATGTCCTGACCGTATTTTTTCCGGAGGGCAGTAGTAACCAGGCGATAAGCTAGATTGGCATTACGAGAGAGGATAGGTCCGTGGAAGTAGGAACCAAAGACATTCTTATAATGAACCCCTTCGCCGACCTTTTCCTCGTTATTTCCATTTCCATAGACCACCTGTCCCAGCGGTTTTTGGTCATCTGAGAGGAAGGTACGTCCCTGGTGATTTTCAAAGCCATAGTAGGTTTCATCAAAATCTTCATTGTGAATTTTGATGTCACCGATAAAGCGGTTATTGGTTTGGTTGAGGGTATAGTGGCCCATGACCCCTAGCCCTTCGATGCGTTTCCCTGAAGCTTCAACATAATATTGACCCAATAGTTGGAAACCACCGCAGATAGCGAGAACCACTCCGTCGTTTTGGATGTAGTTGTCAATGCTCTCTTTTTTAGCAGGAAGGTCGCCTGCGATGATGCTTTGTTCAAAGTCTTGGCCGCCACCGAAAAAGGCGATATCGTAGTGATTTTCGTCAAAGTCATCATGGAGAGAAACGATGTCAACCGTCACATGTGCCCCCAGTTTTTCAGCCACATACTTGAGCATGAGGATGTTTCCATTGTCCCCGTAGGTATTCATGAGGTTTCCATAGAGGTGGGCGATGTTGAGCTGATAAGGGTAGTTGCCATCTTTTGAGGAAAGTGAAGTATAAACCATTAGTTCATCTCCTTTCTAACAATCTGACGACTAGCCAGCAGTTCGCGGAATTCAAGCATAGCAGTATAGGTTGCTAGGATATAGGCATGCTTACAATCTTGGTTCTCAATGGTCTTGAGAACTTGTTCCAGACTACTTGTTTCAGTGATTTTATCAGCTGGATAACCCGTCACTCGAAGACGGCGTGCAATTTCAGAATGACGAACACCACCAGCGTTGATTTCAGGAATGTCCATGTCAGTGATTTGTTCAAAGTCCGCATCCCAGATCCAGCTAGTATCAATCCCATCAGCATAGTTGGCATTAAGGAGGACAGATAGGCTAAATGGATAAGGAGCTAGTTTGATCATCTCGATAGCTTGGGTCGCACCAACAGGATTTTTAATCAAGACGAGGGTACATTCCTTGTCACCGATATGGAAGGTTTCTTGGCGTCCAAAGACAGCACGACTCTTGTCAAATCCTTGCTTGATCCGTTGCGAATCAGCACCGAGGAAACGGGCGATGGCAACTGCAGCTAGGGCATTGTAGATGTTGTAGAGTCCACCGATTTGGATGCTGTATTCTTGTCCGTCAATGACAAAGTGGGAGCGATTGTTGGTCAACTCAACCAATTCTGTCAGACGGTAGTCCAAGTCAGGACGTTTGCAACCACAATTTTCACAGATATAGGCACCCAAGTTAGCATAAGTATTGAGTTCATATTTGAGGATGCCTTGACAGTCAGGGCAGAGAATCCCTTCGGTATTATAGTGAGCTAGTTTGGCTGGCTCTTTTTCCAAGTCAAAACCAAAATACTGCACTGGGTTTGGAATAGATGGCTTGTAGAAAAGCGGACTGTCACCATTGAGGAGAACTGTAGCCGTAGGCACTTTACGGATGGCATCCAAAATCATGTTATAAGTCGTGTAAATCTCACCATAGCGGTCCATCTGGTCACGGAAAATATTAGTGATGACAAAAAGGCTAGGGTGGATGTAGTCACAGATACGAGATAGACTGGCCTCGTCAATTTCTAGGACGGCAATGTTTTTTCCAGTTTTAGACGATTTGGCAGTCAAGAAGGTCGTTGCGATCCCTGTAATCATGTTGGCACCGCTTGGGTTAGTAAGAACCTGACCATAAACTTCTTTTAAAATGCCGACAGTGAGGGCGGTTGTCAGGGTTTTCCCATTGGTTCCAGTGACCACGACAATCTCGTAGTTCTTAGCTAGGTTTTGTAAAATATCTTTATCAAATTGGAGGGCAAGTTTTCCTGGGAGCGTACTTCCGCGGCCAAGACGGCTTAAAACGAAGTGAGAAGAACGCCCAGCTAGGAGGCCCAAAGTAGTTTTTAATTTCATGTTTCTATTATATCATAAAAGAAAGAAAAGACAGATTTGAGATTTCGCAGATACAAAAACAGCCCGATGAGGGCTGTGAGATAAGATAAGACTTCAACTTAAATCGCAAACAAGTCATTCAAGTTCTCAGCCAAGGTTGGGTGAGTGAAGATTTGTTTTGTGAAGTAAGTGTAAGGGATCTTGTTGTCCATAGCAACAGTGATGATGTTGATGATTTCTTGAGAACCTTCTGAGAAGATAGTTGCACCGAGAATTTCTTTTGTTTCAGTATTGACAACAGCTTTGAAGGCTCCGCGAAGGTCTCCATTTACGTGACCACGAGGCATAGTAGCAACAGGGATTTCCTTAACAGCGTAAGGGAGTTTCAAATCAGCTGCTTGGCTTTCCGTCAAGCCAACTTGAGAAAGAGCTGGTGTGATGAACATGGTGTTTGGTACATTGAGACGGTCTTCAAGTGTGTAGCTGCCATCTCCAGCAAGGTAGCTGTAGACAACACGGAAGTCATCAAGTGAAATGTAGGTGAATTGAAGTCCACCATTGACGTCTCCAACTGCAAAGACACCAGGAACGTTTGTTTGGCAGTGTTTGTCGACCTTGATAGCACCACGCTCCGTTAGTTCAATATCTGTATTTTCAAGTTGAAGTGGTTCTACATTCGGTTTACGTCCAGTTGCGTAGAGAAGGGCATCGAAACGGTAAGTTTCCTTTTCAGTTACGACGAGGACTTGATCACCGTCGTTTTTGATTTCAGTAGTATGGATGTTTTGAAGCAATTCAATACCGTCTTCTTCCATGTATTGTTTAGCAAGAGCTGCGATGGAAGGTTCTGCACGAGGAAGGAATGTATCCAAGGCATCTAGGACTGTGACTTTGCTACCAAGTTTGTTGTAGAGTCCAGCAAATTCAAGACCGATGTTTCCACCACCAAGGACTCCAAGTTTTTCAGGCAATTTGTCCAAGTTTTGGATACCTGTTGAGTCAAAGACATTTTTACTTGTAGCAAGTCCAGGAATTGGCAAGACGTTTGAAACAGCGCCAGTGTTGATGACGATTGTTTCAGCAGTCATTTCTTGTTTTTCGTCACCAGCCTGGATCTCGATCACCTTATTTGACACGAAATGTGCCTCTGCATCAATGACATCAACGCCATTATCGGCCAACATTTTATAATTTTTAGCGTTAAGACGACCAGTCACCGCACCACGCTCTTTCATGGTATCGTCAAATGACCAGCCCTTTTCAGCCGCTACAATCATAGTCTTGGTTGGGATACAAGCAATATTAATGCAAGTACCACCATACATCGCTTTACTGCGCTCGATGACAGCAACTTTTTTTCCAGCCGCATTCATCTTAGCAGCCAAAGTCTTACCTGCTTTACCAAATCCAATGACAATTAAATCGTATGTTAACATTTTTAAATCCTCCTATTTGATTTAATTCTAGCACAAGAAAAAAACTTTTGCACAAATCTGCTACGGGAAAAAATATTGGACTAAAATAGTCTAACGAAAGCTTTCGGGAATCAAGTTCAAAAAATAGAAAAATCGTTTACATGATTTTCCTTAAAGATTCTACTATCTTTTGCCTCGCTCTTGTGTTATACTAGATAGGTTGCAAAGAAACTCGTACTTTTCTTTCGTGGAAAAGAAGCAACACGGTATCTCGTTTTTAAAAAGATACATCATGAAAAGAAAAGTATATACTAAGCGCTATAGGATGGCTTCGCACCATCTTTAGAAAGAAGAAAAACGTGAAATTTAATGAATTTAACTTGTCTGCTGATTTGCTAGCAGAGATTGAAAAAGCTGGATTTGTAGAAGCAAGTCCCATCCAAGAACAGACCATTCCATTGGCTTTTGAGGGAAAAGACGTTATCGGTCAAGCCCAGACTGGTACAGGGAAAACCGCGGCCTTTGGCTTGCCAACCCTTGAAAAAATCCGTACGGAAGAAGCGACTATTCAAGCCTTGGTCATCGCTCCAACTCGTGAACTCGCTGTTCAAAGTCAAGAAGAACTCTTCCGCTTTGGTCGTAGCAAGGGGGTGAAAGTTCGCTCAGTTTACGGTGGTTCAAGCATTGAAAAACAAATTAAAGCCCTTAAATCGGGTGCCCATATCGTTGTAGGAACACCAGGTCGCCTCTTGGACTTGATCAAACGCAAGGCCTTGAAATTGCACGATATTGAAACCCTCATCCTTGATGAAGCGGACGAAATGCTCAACATGGGCTTCCTTGAAGACATTGAAGCCATCATTTCCCGTGTCCCTGCAAATCGTCAAACCTTGCTCTTCTCAGCAACCATGCCAGACGCTATCAAACGTATCGGTGTTCAGTTTATGAAAGACCCTGAGCATGTCAAGATTGCTGCCAAGGAATTGACAACAGAATTGGTGGATCAGTACTATATCCGTGTCAAAGAACAAGAAAAATTTGATACTATGACCCGTCTCATGGATGTGGAACAACCAGAACTTGCTATCGTATTTGGTCGTACCAAACGCCGTGTAGATGAATTGACTCGTGGTCTTAAAATCCGTGGCTTCCGTGCAGAAGGGATTCATGGTGACTTAGACCAGAACAAACGTCTTCGTGTCCTTCGTGATTTCAAAAATGGGAATCTTGATGTTCTAGTTGCGACAGACGTTGCAGCACGTGGTTTGGATATCTCAGGTGTGACCCATGTCTACAACTACGATATTCCACAAGATCCTGAAAGTTATGTTCACCGTATCGGTCGTACAGGTCGTGCTGGTAAGTCAGGTCAATCTATTACTTTCGTAGCACCAAATGAAATGGGCTACCTTCAAATCATCGAAACCTTGACTAAGAAACGCATGAAAGGCTTGAAACCAGCAACAGCAGAAGAAGCCTTCCAAGCTAAGAAACAAGTAGCTCTCAAGAAAATCGAACGAGACTTCGCAGACGAAGCAATTCGTGGGAACTTTGAGAAATTTGCTAAAGATGCTCGTAAGTTAGCTGCAGAATTTAGTCCAGAAGAATTGGCTATGCATATCTTGAGCCTGACAGTCCAAGATCCAGACAGCCTTCCTGAAGTGGAGATTGCGCGTGAAAAACCACTGCCATTTAAACCATCAGGTAATGGCTTTGGTGGCAAAGGTAAGGGAGGTCGTGGAGGCCGTCGTGGGGACGACCGTCGAGACCGTGATCGCCGTGGTAATGGTCGCCGTGATGATTTCAAAAAAGGCAGTCGTGGGAACGATCGTTTTGATAAAGACAGACGTTACCGTAATAAAGACAATAAAAAACCTCGCAACACTTCAAGCGAAAAGAAGACAGGCTTTGTTATTCGTAACAAAGGAGACAAATAGAAAAAAGCGATTCACAGTGTGAATCGCTTTTATATATAAGGAGACCGATAGTAAAAGAAGATGGTGATAGTAAAGGATAGGTGAAACGGAAAGGGATTTATCATGTCATCTTCTTATAATGTTATAATATCAAAAATAAAATAGGATGTCAATAAAAAAACTCGCTTTTTTCTAAAATATTTTTGCTGTTCAAAATTGCAATTAAATAAGAAATTTTCAGATAATTATTGAAATAAAGACTTTTCTATGTTATAATGGAGGCGATTATATGCGAGGTAAAAAATGGCACATTTATTAGAAAAAACAAGAAAAATCACGTCTATTCTAAAGCGCTCAGAAGAGCAACTCCAAGATGAACTTCCTTACAATGCGATCACACGCCAGTTAGCTGATATTATTGACTGTAACGCTTGTATTGTGAATAACAAGGGACGTCTCTTGGGCTACTTTATGCGTTATAAGACCAATAATGACCGTGTAGAACAGTTTTTCCAAACTAAAACCTTCCCTGAGGTCTATGTACAAGGGGCAAACATGATTTATGATACAGAAGCCAACCTTCCTGTTGAACATGATTTGACTATTTTCCCTGTAGAGAGCCGTGCGGACTTTCCAGATGGTTTGACGACCATCGCTCCGATTCATGTATCAGGGATTCGTCTAGGTTCGTTGATCATTTGGCGCAATGACAAGAAATTTGAAGATGAAGATTTGATCCTTGTCGAGATTGCGAGCACGGTTGTGGGAATTCAACTATTGAACTTCCAACGTGAAGAAGATGAGAAGAATATTCGCCGTCGTACTGCTGTAACCATGGCAGTCAACACCCTTTCCTATTCAGAACTTCGTGCCGTATCAGCTATTTTAGCTGAATTGGATGGAAATGAAGGGCAGCTGACTGCATCAGTTATTGCAGACCGTATTGGCATTACACGCTCAGTGATTGTCAATGCGCTTCGTAAATTGGAGTCAGCGGGAATTATTGAGAGCCGTTCACTCGGAATGAAGGGGACTTATCTCAAAGTTCTAATTGGTGATATTTTTGAGGAAGTGAAAAAGAGGGACTACTAATGGCAAAAGCTTTAATCTCGATTGACTATACAGAGGATTTCGTAGCAGACCATGGAAAGTTAACTGCTGGAGCACCCGCTCAAGCAATATCAAAAACCATTGATCAGGTAACCAGATTAGCTTTTGATCGTGGAGACTATGTCTTTTTCACCATTGATGCTCATGAGGAGAAGGATACATTCCACCCAGAAAGCAAGCTTTTTCCACCGCACAACATCATCGGAACTAGTGGGCGTAACCTTTATGGCCCCCTAGCTGACTTTTATGCTGATCATGAGGCGGATAGTCGCGTCTTTTGGATGGACAAACGTCACTATTCAGCATTTTCAGGAACGGACTTAGATATCCGTTTGCGGGAACGTCGAGTTGATACAGTCATCCTAACTGGAGTACTTACTGACATTTGCGTCCTTCATACGGCTATTGATGCCTATAATTTAGGTTATCAAATCGAGATTGTCAAGCCTGCGGTTGCCTCTATTTGGCCAGAAAATCATCAGTTTGCTCTTGGGCATTTTAAGAACACATTGGGAGCAAAATTACTGGATGAAAACCTTGCTGAAATTGAACACTAAGACTGTTGAAAAAATGAAAAAAATCTGAAAAAAGTGTTGACAAAGATTTTGAAAGTTGATATACTAGTAAAGTAATCGACGCGGGGATGGCGGAATTGGCAGACGCGCAGGACTAAGGATCCTGTGACCGCTTTAGGTCGTGAGGGTTCAAGTCCCTCTCTCCGCATAGGGTAAGAGTTAGCTTTGGCTAGCTCTTTTTTGTTTTTACAAAGAAGATTAGAGGCTACGTTTCCTATATCGAAAAATATTGGTATCAAGAACAGTCATTGTATCAGAACATTTAAACTGAGTTTTCCATTTCATCCTATTAAGAATATCCTCAAACACTAGTCAGAAAATGAAGAACTTAGGAGATGGAAAAATACTAATCAGAAAGACGTGATTATCATTTTTAAAATGAAGTAGATTTTTGATTGGTACTATTTATCCTTATATATGAAGAAAAGTTAGCGTTTGCTAGCTTTTTTGTTTTTTCAAAAAATAAATCAAAAAGTTTTTTCGATTTCATAAACATTTCATATTTGGATTTTATAATAGTCTTACAAATATGGAGGTGACAAATGAATCCAATCCAAAGAGCTTGGGCTTATGTCAGCAGAAAACGACTGAGAAGTTTTATTTTATTTCTGATTTTATTTGTTCTTTTAGCAGGAATTTCAGCCTGTTTGACGCTGATGAAGTCCAACAAAACAGTGGAAAGCAATCTTTACAAATCACTCAATACCTCATTTTCTATCAAAAAGATAGAAAATGGACAGACCTTCAAGTTATCGGACCTAGCATCCGTGAGCAAGATTAAGGGACTGGAAAATGTTTCTCCTGAACTTGAAACGGTCGCAAAACTGAAAGACAAGGAAGCGGTGAGTGGTGAGCAGAGCGTAGAACGTGATGATTTGTCAGCTGCAGACAAGAACTTGGTTAGCTTAACGGCTCTCGAGGATTCATCCAAGGATGTCACCTTTACCAGTTCGGCTTTCAACCTAAAAGAAGGGCGACATCTTCAAAAAGGGGACTCCAAGAAAATCCTGATCCACGAGGAGTTGGCCAAGAAGAACGGTCTTTCGCTTCATGACAAGATTCGCTTGGATGCTGGTCAGTCAGAATCTGGAAAAGGGCAAACAGTAGAGTTTGAAATTGTCGGCATCTTTTCTGGAAAAAAACAAGAGAAGTTCACAGGCTTGTCTTCTGACTTCAGTGAAAACCAAGTCTTTACAGACTATGAAAGTAGCCAAACCCTTCTGGGAAATAGTGAAGCTCAAGTCAGTGCAGCGCGCTTCTATGTAGAAGATCCTAAGGAAATGGACGGACTCATGAAGCAGGTGGAAAACTTGGCTTTGGAAAGTCAAGGCTACCAAGTCGAGAAGGAAAACAAGGCCTTTGAACAAATCAAAGACTCAGTGGCAACCTTCCAAACCTTCCTCACCATCTTCCTTTATGGGATGTTGATAGCAGGAGCAGGAGCCTTGATTTTGGTCTTGTCTCTCTGGTTGAGAGAAAGAGTCTACGAAGTGGGAATTTTACTCGCACTTGGAAAAAGCAAGAGCTCGATCTTCCTACAGTTCTGTTTAGAGGTAGTGTTGGTATCTCTCGGAGCTTTGCTTCCATCCTTTATCGCTGGAAATGCCATCACATCCTATCTACTCCAAACTGTACTAGCCAGTGGAGATCAGGCAACCTTACAGGAAACGCTGGCCAAAGCAAGTGGTCTATCAACCAGTCTCCTATCCTTTGCAGAATCCTATGTCTTTCTGCTCCTGATTGGTTGCTTGTCTGTAGCCCTTTGTTTCCTATTCTTATTTAGAAAATCGCCGAAAGAAATTTTATCATCTATTAGTTAATAAGGAGAAATCATGACTTTATTACAATTGCAAGATGTTACCTACCGTTATAAGAACACTGCTGAAGCAGTTTTATATCAGATCAAGTATAATTTTGAACCCGGAAAATTTTATAGTATCATTGGTGAGTCAGGAGCAGGAAAATCCACTCTCTTGTCCCTACTGGCTGGTCTAGATAGCCCTGTTGAAGGTTCTATCCTTTTCCAAGGAGAGGACATTCGGAATAAGGGGTATTCTTACCATCGCATGCACCATATTTCCCTGGTCTTTCAAAATTATAACTTGATAGATTATCTTTCTCCGCTGGAAAATATCCGCTTGGTCAACAAAAAGGCAAGCAAGGATACACTTCTTGAGCTTGGTTTGGATGAAAGTCAGATCAAGCGGAATGTTCTCCAGTTATCAGGTGGTCAACAGCAACGTGTAGCCATCGCTCGCAGTTTAGTCTCAGAAGCTCCGGTTATTCTAGCTGATGAGCCAACAGGAAATCTGGACCCTAAAACTGCTGGAGATATTATCGAACTGCTCAAATCACTTGCCGAGAAAACAGGTAAATGTGTGATCGTCGTCACCCACAGTAAAGAAGTGGCACAAGCGTCAGATATTACACTTGAATTGAAGAATAAGAAACTAACTGAAACTCGCAATACTACAAAATAAGATGAGCTTGTTTTGATAGAATTATAAAATCAAGTCTAGAAAGGGAACCTATGTTACACAACGCATTTGCCTATGTTACAAGGAAGTTTTTCAAATCGATTGTTATCTTCCTGATTATTCTCCTCATGGCGAGCTTGAGTTTGGTCGGCTTGTCGATCAAGGGAGCTACTGCCAAGGCTTCTCAGGAGACATTTAAAAATATCACCAATAGCTTCTCCATGCAAATCAATCGTCGCGTCAACCAAGGAACGCCACGTGGTTCAGGGAATATCAAGGGTGAGGATATCAAAAAAATCACCGAAAATAAGGCTATCGAGTCTTATGTTAAACGCATCAACGCCATCGGAGATTTGACTGGATACGACCTCATCGAAACGCCAGAAACCAAGAAAAATCTCACTGCAGACCGTGCCAAACGTTTTGGAAGCAGTTTGATGATTACAGGTGTCAATGACTCCTCTAAAGAAGACAAGTTTGTCTCTGGCTCATATAAGCTGGTTGAAGGTGAGCACCTAACCAACGACGACAAAGACAAGATCCTCATGCACAAGGACTTGGCAGCCAAACACGGTTGGAAAGTCGGAGATAAGGTCAAATTGGACTCTAATGTCTATGATGCAGACAATGAAAAAGGGGCCAAGGAAACAGTAGAAGTGACTATCAAGGGACTCTTTGATGGTCACAATAAGTCAGCAGTAACCTATTCACAAGAACTCTATGAAAATACAGCTATCACAGACATTCACACTGCTGCAAAACTTTATGGATACACAGAAGATACAGCTATTTATGGGGACGCAACCTTCTTTGTAACAGCGGACAAGAACTTGGATGACGTTATGAAAGAGTTGAATGGTATCAGCGGTATCAACTGGAAGAGCTACACACTTGTGAAGAGCTCCTCTAACTACCCAGCTCTAGAGCAATCCATCTCTGGTATGTACAAGATGGCCAACCTCCTCTTCTGGGGTAGCTTGAGCTTCTCAGTTCTTCTCCTTGCACTCTTGCTCAGCCTTTGGATCAACGCCCGTCGCAAGGAAGTGGGAATCCTACTCTCTATCGGTCTCAAGCAGGCAAGTATCTTGGGGCAATTTATCACAGAATCAATCTTGATTGCCATCCCTGCTCTCGTTTCTGCTTACTTCCTAGCCAACTACACAGCTCGTGCCATCGGAAATACTGTTCTTGCCAATGTCACTTCAGGTGTTGCCAAGCAAGCCAGCAAGGCTGCTCAAGCTTCTAACCTTGGTGGTGGTGCAGAAGTAGACGGCTTTAGCAAGACCTTGTCGAGCCTAGACATTTCCATTCAGACATCAGACTTTATCATCGTCTTTGTCCTTGCCTTGGTTCTAGTGGTTCTCGTTATGGCGCTTGCTTCAAGCAATCTCCTCAGAAAACAACCAAAAGAGCTCTTGCTCGATAGCGAATAAAAAACTTGCTACCTATTCTCCCCTAAATGGGGTATAATATAGGTAGCATTTTTATCTATTTCATCTTGATAATACTCTTCGAAAATCAAATTCAAACCACGTCAGCTTCACCTTGCCGTACTCAAGTACAGCCTGCGGCTAGCTTCCTAGTTTGCTCTTTGATTTTCATTGAGTATAAGGCCTCTTCCTATCAGGATGAAACAGAGAAGATTTACAAAAAATTTAAAGGAATGTGAAACGTTTTTTCTATGAAAATTCTAATTGTAGAAGATGAAGAGATGATCCGTGAGGGAATCAGTGACTATTTGACGGATTGTGGTTATGAAACCATTGAGGCAGCAGACGGTCAAGAAGCTCTGGAAAAATTTTCCAGCTATGAAGTAGCCCTAGTTTTATTGGATATCCAAATGCCCAAGCTTAATGGCCTCGAAGTCCTAGCGGAGATTCGTAAAACCAGTCAGGTCCCTGTCCTGATGTTAACCGCCTTTCAGGATGAGGAATACAAGATGAGTGCTTTTGCTTCTCTAGCAGATGGTTATCTGGAAAAGCCCTTCTCTCTCTCCCTTCTAAAAGTGAGGGTGGATGCAATTTTCAAGCGCTACTACGATACGGGACGAGTCTTCTCCTATAAGGATACCAAGGTGGATTTTGAGAGTTACAGTGCAAGCCTCGCAGGTCAAGAAGTGGCCATTAATGCCAAAGAGTTGGAAATTCTGGACTATCTGGTGAAAAATGAAGGACTGGTCTTGACTCGTTCTCAGATTATCGATGCTGTCTGGAAGGCGACAGATGAGGTTCCCTTTGATCGTGTCATTGATGTCTATATCAAGGAACTGCGGAAAAAGCTAGACTTGGATTGCATCCTCACTGTGCGCAATGTTGGTTATAAATTGGAGCGAAAATGAAACGAACAGGTTTATTTACAAAGATATTTATCTATACCTTCTCGATTTTCAGTGTTCTGGTTATTTGTCTTCATTTAGCCATTTATTTTCTCTTTCCCTCTACTTATCTGAGCCATCGTCAGGAAACCATTGGCCAGAAAGCGACAGCCATTGCCCAGTCCCTGGACGGAAAGGATAGGAAAAATATTGAACAAGTATTAGATTTGTATTCCCAGACCAGTGATATCAAAGGAGCTGTCAAGGGAGAGATGACCGAGGACAAGTTAGAAGTCAAGGACAATCTTACTCTGGATACGGACCGCCAGACCACCTCTCTCTTTATTGAGGAGCGTGAGGTGAAAACGCAAGATGGTAGCACTATGACTCTCCAGTTTTTAGCGTCCATGGACTTGCAAAAGGAAGCAGAGCAGATCAGTCTCCAATTTCTTCCCTATACCTTGTTGGCATCTTTTCTAATTTCCCTCTTGGTGGCCTATATCTATGCTCGAACCATTGTTGCCCCAATCTTGGAAATCAAGCGGGTGACCCGTCGGATGATGGATTTGGATGGACAAGTGCGATTGCGCGTGGATTCTAAGGATGAGATTGGCGATCTCAAGGAACAAATCAATAGCCTTTACCAGCATCTCTTGACTGTCATTGCGGACTTGCATGACAAGAATGAAGCTATTCTCCAGCTGGAGAAGATGAAGGTTGAGTTCCTACGAGGGGCTTCTCATGAACTGAAAACACCTCTGGCTAGTTTGAAAATCCTAATCGAAAATATGAAAGAAAATGTCGGCCGTTATAAGGATAGAGACCACTATCTTGGAGTTGCCTTGGGGATTGTGGACGACCTCAGTCACCACGTTCTCCAGATATTGTCTCTTTCTTCTGTTCAGGAATTGCGAGACGAGAAAGAAGAGGTTGACCTCCTTCAGATGACTCAAAGTCTGGTCAAGGATTATGCTTTACTCTCCAAGGATAGAGAACTTCAGGTAGACATTAGCCTAACTCATCAGCAGGCTTACATAAACCCATCTGTCATGAAATTGATCCTATCGAATCTCATCAGCAATGCCATCAAGCACTCCACTCCTGGTGGCTTAGTCCGCATCAGCGAGAGAGAAGGGGAACTCTTTATCGAGAATAGCTGTAGTCCTGAAGAACAAGAAAAACTGGCCCAGTCTTTTTCTGAAAATGCTAGTCGCAAGGCCAAGGGTTCAGGGATGGGACTCTTTGTGGTCAAAAGTTTATTAGAACATGAGAAATTACCTTATCATTTTGAGATGCAAGATGATCGCTTGACTTTCTTCATACGTCATCCCAAAGTCACTTAGGACTAAGAAAAAGAAAGGGTTTACATTGATTGGATTGGAAGAAATTCAATCTAAAGTATGGGAAAAACTAGCTTTTTTTATCAAAAAGTGATAAAATGAACAATGTAAATGGGATGTCCCAAAAAATATATAGGAGGCCTGACAAATGGCAATCGTTTCAGCAGAAAAATTTGTCCAAGCAGCTCGTGACAACGGTTATGCAGTTGGTGGATTTAACACAAACAACCTTGAGTGGACTCAAGCTATCTTGCGTGCAGCAGAAGCTAAAAAAGCTCCAGTTTTGATCCAAACTTCAATGGGTGCTGCTAAATACATGGGTGGTTACAAAGTTGCTCGCAACTTGATCGCTAACCTTGTTGAGTCAATGGGTATCACTGTACCAGTAGCTATCCACCTTGACCACGGTCACTACGAAGATGCACTTGAGTGTATTCAAGTTGGTTATACTTCAGTTATGTTTGACGGTTCACACCTTCCAGTTGAAGAAAACCTTGAAAAAGCTCGTAAAGTTGTAGAATTTGCTCACGCAAATGGTGTATCAGTAGAAGCTGAAGTTGGAACTATCGGTGGTGAAGAAGACGGAATCATCGGTGATGGTGAATTGGCTCCAATCGAAGATGCTAAAGCAATGGTTGCAACTGGTATCGACTTCTTGGCAGCTGGTATCGGTAACATCCACGGTCCATACCCTGCAAACTGGAAAGGTCTTCACCTTGACCACTTGCAAAAATTGACTGAAGCTGTACCAGGCTTCCCAATCGTATTGCACGGTGGTTCAGGTATTCCTGATGACCAAATCCAAGCAGCTATCAAACTTGGTGTTGCGAAAGTTAACGTTAACACTGAATGCCAAATCGCATTCGCTAACGCAACTCGTAAATTTGCTCGTGACTACGAAGCAAACGAAGCAGAATACGACAAGAAGAAACTCTTCGACCCACGTAAATTCTTGGCTGACGGTGTAAAAGCTATCCAAGCATCAGTGGAAGAACGTATCGACGTATTCGGTTCAGAAGGTAAAGCGTAATCTAGCTGAACAATACAGAAAGAACCTGCCCATTGGGTGGGTTTTTGTGTTTTCTTTTATAGAGAATATACTTAAGACTACTATATCCAAAGTTGCTAAACGAATGTAATTTTTTACAATGATTCTAAGATTACCCTCAGCGAACGAATATAACAGCTTTACACCTGTTTTCAAAGGAAATCACTGTCTTTCCCAAAGTAAATTGGAACACCTAATTTTTAGGAATACAGAGTAGCTAAATTAATGATAGAACTTTCATTCAAAATAACAATATGATTTTTCTAGTTTCGTGACCTAAGTAGCAAAAGTATCTAAATAAATAAGAGAGATAAAAAATAATAATAAAAATCAATAATAGTTGACTTTTTTGAAAGAGAATCTTAAAATAAGACTATAAAATTCAACGAGGTACTCTATGGAAAATTTACCAACCCAAATTTTTAAGTTTGCTCAAGTATTTTCAACAAGTCACAAGAGAGATATTGAGAAAATATTTTATGATAATGAGTTTGAAACTAAGAATAGTCAACCAATTTTAACTTGGGATTTTATTTATCGTGATATTGTAAATACCGCCAAAGTAAATGGTTTAATATCACCCACTATGTGTATGGGGGCTCTGTGGACGGCAAAAGGAGTAATTATTGAGGGTGTTCTATATGTTTTTATGATGAAGAAAAGATTTGAAGATGTAACTGATAAATACGAAAAGCATCACTATCTTACTTGTATAGCACGTGCGAAAAATTCTCATTTAAATGGAAAAGAAGACGGTAAACTATCCGTTGAATTATTTAATGACCTGGATGATGATGGGTTGAGTGATTCACAAATTGAACAAGCGAAGAAATTATTGGGAGATCATTATAATTCGATTGATGAGATTAGGGTTGTTACCTTTGATAAAAAAACTAAAGAAGTGATTGTTAATCAGGTAAATGCCTTTTGTGAATTTATTGATGCTGTAAATATCACAGAATTTGATTTTACAAAACTTGAAGAAGATGGACGTGGAAATAATCCTGAAAAACCTCTTGTTGCATTGAAATCTGACGTACAGAAACAATTGGAGTCACAAAAGCATGTTAGTCTTCCTGTTGAAAAGAAGGAAGAGAATACTAAATTATAATATTTTATATAAAATAGGAGTAAATAATGCTTCAGATTAGTTTTAATGGTGCTCGCTTAAAAGAGGCAAGACTTTTTAACAAAAAAAGTATTACTCAGATTGCAGAGTTTTTAAACGTTTCAAAACAAATGGTTTCTAAATATGAAAAAGGACGAGCAACGCCAAGTGAAGAATCGTTAGAAATATTGGAAAAGAAATTAAAGTTTCCGAGAGATTTCTTTTTTGGAAATGATAATTTTAGCTTAAGTTCTACAGGCACATTTTTTAGAAGTCGTTACACAGCGACTCAAACAGAAAAAATGCCTGCAGAAATAAATAAAAACTATGTTGCTTTAATAAGAGATTATTTGGGAGAATTTATTGATTTTCCAAATCTTGACTGGAGTCTTTCTGGTTTAGACTATACTCCACAAGAATACGCAAGCTACATAAGAGAGAAATGGGAACTTGGAGATAGACCAATTGATAACTTGTCGTTGTTGATGGAAGAAAAAGGTTTTGTTATTTCTAGAATAGACACTCAGAGTGATAAAGTTGATGCTTTTGGTTCAGCTGTCAAAGTAAATAATAATGAGTATTATGTTGTTATGTTAGAGGGGACAGAGTATTCATTCTATCGTCAGCAGTTTAGTTTAGCCCATGAATTAGGACATTGGTTAATGCATGAAAGTTGTAAGTCACCTCAAGACATGGGAGCAATTGAATATAAGCAAATGGAAGACGAAGCGAATGAGTTTGCGGCTGAATTTCTATTGCCAATGGATTCGTTTAAAGCTTCTATCATTGGGCATGAAAATGATCTAGAGTACTACAGGTATCTAAAAAGAATTTGGCAAGTTTCAATTAGTATGATGATAATGCGTGCTAAGTCATTGAATATCATAGATTCTAATGAGTATACAAACTTGTATAAGAAACTTAGTTACAGAGGTTGGAGAAAAAATGAGCCCTTAGATTCAACAAAATTGATTAGCAATCCTCTATCCTTAAAACAGTCAGTAGAGCTATTAGTGGAAAATCGAATTGTGATGGACATATCTGCTGATATTTATAGAGTATACAATAAATTGTTGCCTAATTTTTTAATTGAGGATTTATGCGGCTTAGAGGCAGGATATCTTGATGAACTGAATGATAGGTATCCAAATATTATTAGTCTTACTAAAGAAAGAATAAGAAGAACATAGAATAGTCTGAAGCATAATATGTGATTAAACATTTGTAGGGATTTTAGAGTTAGGAGAACTATGGATATTGGTATTCGTGCTGATGGAATGACTACATCAGACTTTGAAAATTTTGCCATTGAGATTGTAAAGAAAAAATTTGAAAATAAGAGTTTACATGGATTTAAGGAAGGGAGAGATGGCGGTATTGATGGAATCGATAATATCAAATCTCCTACTCTTATTATTCAAGCTAAGCGTTGGCAGGTAAATAAAAATAATACTACAGCTGTAAAACTATTGAAAGAAGAAATTGATAAGATTGCTCAAACTAAGGAAAAATATGGTTGGGAAGCTGATTTCAATTACGTTATTGTTACAAGTATGGGGTTATCTCCTGCGGGTTTAAAGGAGATTCGTGATTACGCTGATAAAATAATTCCCAATGCAATTCCGACTGACGATTATATTATTTTCTCTTCTACGTTAACAACTTTTTCTCAGCAGGAAGAATATAGAGATATTTTTATAAATTATGGATTACTGGAAAAAGATATCTCCAATATCTTGAGGAGTGAAAGATTGAAATGGGTAGAAGCAGAATCTCAGGATTATTTTTTAGATTTGGATTCTAAATACCTTGTTGAAACGCATTTTCTAGGGGAAGCCTATCATACTTTACAAAGGGAACATATTGTATTAATTCAAGGACCAGCGGGAATTGGAAAAACAACAACTTGTTCAATGCTTGGAAATTTATTTCTAAATAATAATGAAAATACTTTTGATGTCATTGTTCGTAGAGTAGAAGATATTAACGAGGTTCTCAAATTATATAATGGAAACTATAGATGTAACGAAAATAGAAATCTTTTTGTGGTTTTTGATGATTTCTTGGGTCGTAATAAATTTGATGTTGGAGAGAGGGTATTGCAAGATATAAGAAAATTATATTCAGCCTCCACTAATACTAATAACCTTTTTATTTGTTTAAACTCTCGAACTCAAATTCTTCAAGATGCAACATTAATGAATTTTGAATTTCAAAAACTAATTGATGAAAAATTTACAGAGAAAAGAAGATTTATCATTGATTTGGATAAGTACTCTGATATAGAAAAAGCTTATATTTTTAGGAAAGTATTTGAACGAAAGATACACTACCTTGAAGATGGTGATAAAATAGAGTTTGTAGAAAAATATAATAGTCTTATTGGAAGAGATTGGAAAAGAATTATACGTCATCGAAATTATTTTCCTAGGTTAGTAGAATTGATAGCAAAGAATTTTAAAGAATCTAAAGAAAATTTTTATGACTATGTAGTATATTATCTTAATCATCCTATTCAACTTTATAATAGTTTATTTTGCAATCTGGAAGATGAAGAAAAATTTTTATTATTTTCTTTATTACAATTCGATGTTTATCCTGTTGAGGAAGAGTGGTTAATAAATTCACTTTATACTTTGGAACTTAATCCGACATTTGACTTTAAGAAATCGTTAAGGAAGCTAGATGGTTCATGGCTTACCTTTACGAAAGAAAGTTTTGATGATAAAAGTAAAGTGGATTTTTTAAACCCAAGTATTATTGACTTTTTAAATGATAAATTGAAAGAGAGTCCAAAGATAACTGAAAAAATAACTCAGAATTCTATTTACCTCCACCAATTATGTAAAGATTGTAACAGCTACGGATTGAGTAACTTAAATAATTCACAGGCTTTATTTTTCACTAGATTACTAGATGATTGGGAAAACTTTAAAGATAAAGATGATTTTATTGGAGAAAAAATCCTTGCTATTATTTGTTTAAATAAATTTTCAAAATTTAAAGATAACTTTTTAGAATTATTGAGAATATATGATGGAAGAAATAATTTAAAAAGTTATAGGGATGGATGGAATAATATCATCACTCAGATTTATTATTCTAATAATAAAGCAATCAAAAAGATGTTCCTCACTATTCTTGATGATAAAAGAGTCGTGAATAAACTAATAAATAGTCCTTATCTTGATTCAGAAGAACTAGATGATATGTTAGATACAATAAACAGTATAATTGATGAAGTGAGTATAGAAGATGAAGACTATCAAGATGCTTCGTTAAGAGATATGTATTGTTATACCATTTTTAGACAGAAAAAAATTGAATTGCTTCAAGATTATTTAGATAGTAGAGATACTTTGGAAGAAGAAGATGTTGACTTTATTAATGATCCTAATGGTTTTGATATAGATTTGGAAGTTAAAGGGCAAGTTTCAGAGTTTAAAGAAAAGTTAACTGAAAAGTTAACAGGTGATTTTCAATGGGATGATATTGTGATAGAAAAATTTGATTATTCAAATTTGCAATACCATCTTAAAGAGTACTTGCAATGGAAATATGATGATTTTTTATATGAAGCTGAAGCCTATGATAGATGGAGAGATTCTCAACTGGAAGAAAGGGTGACATTAGAAAGTATTTTAAACAAACCACTGTTATAGTATAGAAAGTAAGGTGCTAGGCTAATCTCAGAAATCACTAGAATCTTACCTACACAACCTATTTTTGTACAATAATATTCTAAAAAAACTAAAATAATGTAGTATTGGCTTTTTAGTTTCATTCTTGTGTTTTAGTCTCCACATTTGTATTTCACAAAATCAGTTTACAAAAGGAAAATGAATTACTAACATCTATCAGTCAACAATTCGTAGTCAATGAACATCTAATGAATGTCTATGTTGTTAGAAAAAACGATTTTACTTAGTTCACACGGGAATTCGATAGGAATACTACTACATCACTTTGATTCCAGTTTTGATTATGAAAAATGGGAGCAGATGACCTTTCCAGATTGTTTTCTAATTGATAGAAATGGGATTGTGAAAAGAATTATGAAAGATTAGTTCTTTGATTAAATAGTGATTCATATTGATCAAAATAGTTTGCTTTTTATAATTCGTAACCTGCCCATTGGGTGGGTTTTTGTGTGTTTTAAATAAACTGCTAAACCAGAATTTTTGCTTAAAACTATTATTTTAAGAGTGAAATCTCTAATTTCATAATCTACAGGCAAACGCTTGCATTCCTTTTTTTATTGGACTATAATAGGTTGGTATAAAACCTTCTGTAATAATAAAATTTAGAGGGTTTAGAAAGTAAGGATTTAGAATTTTTGTAGTCAAAAATACAATGTTGCTATTCCTTGCGACAGGGAGATAGATATGGCAATGATAGAAGTGGAACATCTTCAGAAAAATTTTGTGAAGACTGTTAAGGAACCAGGCTTGAAAGGGGCTTTGCGCTCCTTTATTCATCCTGAAAAGCAGACCTTTGAAGCGGTCAAGGATTTGACTTTTGAGGTACCCAAGGGCCAGATTTTAGGTTTCATCGGGGCTAATGGTGCTGGGAAGTCGACAACCATCAAAATGCTGACAGGGATTTTGAAACCGACATCTGGTTTTTGTCGGATTAACGGCAAGATTCCGCAGGACAATCGCCAAGACTATGTTAAGGATATTGGTGTGGTCTTTGGACAACGCACCCAGCTATGGTGGGATCTGGCCCTGCAAGAGACCTATACGGTCTTAAAAGAAATTTACGATGTGCCAGACTCGCTCTTTCACAAGCGCATGGACTTTTTGAATGAGGTCTTGGATTTGAAGGATTTTATCAAAGACCCCGTGCGGACTCTTTCACTAGGTCAACGGATGCGGGCGGATATTGCGGCTTCCTTGCTCCACAATCCCAAGGTTCTCTTTTTAGATGAACCGACCATTGGTTTGGATGTTTCCGTCAAGGATAATATTCGTCGGGCCATTACCCAGATCAATCAAGAGGAAGAAACAACCATTCTCTTGACCACTCACGATCTGAGTGATATTGAGCAACTCTGTGATCGGATTTTCATGATTGACAAGGGGCAGGAGATTTTTGATGGAACGGTGAGCCAGCTCAAGGAAACCTTTGGCAAGATGAAGACTCTTTCCTTTGAACTGCTACCAGGTCAAAGTCATCTCCTTTCTCACTATGAAGGCTCTTCGGATATGACCATTGATAGACAAGGAAACAGTCTCAATATTGAATTCGATAGTTCCCGCTACCAGTCGGCTGATATTATCAAGCAAACCCTGTCTGATTTTGAAATCCGCGATTTGAAGATGGTAGATACGGATATTGAGGATATTATCCGTCGCTTCTATCGAAAGGAGCTCTAAGATGGTCAAATTGTGGAGACGTTATAAACCCTTTATCAATGCAGGTGTTCAGGAGTTGATCACCTATCGAGTCAACTTTATTCTCTATCGGATTGGCGATGTCATGGGGGCTTTTGTTGCTTTTTATCTCTGGAAGGCTGTCTTTGATTCTTCGCAAGAGTCTTTGATTCAAGGCTTTAGTATGGCAGATATCACCCTCTACATCATCATGAGTTTTGTGACCAATCTTTTGACCAGGTCTGATAGCTCCTTTATGATTGGGGAGGAGGTCAAGGATGGTTCCATTATCATGCGCTTGTTGAGACCGGTGCATTTTGCGGCTTCGTACCTCTTTACAGAGCTTGGATCTAAGTGGTTGATTTTTATCTCTGTTGGACTGCCATTTTTAAGTGTTATTGTCTTGATGAAAATCTTATCAGGACAAGGAATGGTAGAAGTGCTGGGATTAACTGTCCTTTATCTTTTTAGCTTAACTCTGGCTTATCTGATTAACTTTTTCTTTAATATCTGCTTTGGATTTTCAGCCTTTGTATTTAAAAATTTATGGGGTTCCAATCTCCTCAAGACTTCAATAGTGGCCTTTATGTCTGGAAGTCTGATTCCCTTGGCTTTCTTTCCAAAGATTGTTTCTGATATTTTGTCCTTCTTGCCTTTTTCATCTTTGATTTATACTCCAGTTATGATCATTGTTGGGAAATACGATGCCAGTCAGATTCTTCAAGCACTCTTGCTACAGTTCTTCTGGCTCATAGTGATGGTGGGCTTGTCTCAGTTGATATGGAAACGAGTCCAGTCCTTTATCACTATTCAAGGAGGTTAGTATGAAAAAATATCAACGCATGCATTTGATTTTTATCAGACAATACATCAAGCAAATCATGGAATACAAGGTCGATTTTGTGGTGGGCGTGTTAGGAGTTTTTCTGACCCAAGGTTTGAACCTCTTGTTTCTCAATGTACTCTTTCAACATATCCCCTCGCTTGAAGGCTGGACCTTTCAAGAGATTGCCTTTATCTATGGATTTTCCTTGATTCCCAAGGGACTGGACCATCTCTTTTTTGATAATCTCTGGGCATTGGGACAACGCTTGGTGCGAAAAGGAGAGTTTGATAAGTATCTGACTCGTCCTATCAATCCTCTTTTTCACATTCTGGTTGAGACCTTTCAGATTGATGCCTTAGGTGAACTTTTGGTCGGAGGGATTTTGCTAGCGACAACGGTATCTAGTATTGCTTGGACTCTTCCAAAATTCCTGATTTTTCTAGTCTGCATTCCTTTTGCGACCTTGATCTATACTTCCTTGAAAATCGCGACTGCCAGTATCGCTTTTTGGACCAAGCAGTCAGGAGCCATGATTTACATTTTCTATATGTTTAATGACTTTGCCAAGTATCCGATTTCCATTTACAATTCGCTCCTTCGTTGGTTGATTAGCTTTATCGTGCCTTTCGCCTTTACGGCCTACTATCCTGCCAGCTATTTCTTGCAGGACAAAGACGGGCTCTTTAACATTGGTGGGTTGATTTTGATTTCCCTTGTTTTCTTTGTTATTTCTTTAAAACTCTGGGACAGGGGCTTGGATGCCTACGAAAGTGCGGGTTCTTAAGATATAAGATAGGATGAGAGTTAAAAATTAAATATGTTACAAACAACCGTTGAAAATTATAGCGGTTGTTTTTGCATATTTATTGAGGTATAAGTTGTATCTATCCCCCCTTTTTGCGATTTTGGTAGTTAGTTCAGTTAATTGATAATATTTTTGATGGTAAGAATGAGTTTATATTGCACCCAGTTAACTATAAAATTTATTGACTAGATTTTTTGTTAACATGGATTAAAAAAAAAATTAACCTGGGTTAATTTTTCTTGACTTAAATTTTTTTAATTGATATACTATTTTTCAGAGAGCTAACAATTATATATAAATGTACTACTCTATCCCACTAGATAATACGTCATAAAACTTTTTATAACAAAGGCTAGCAAGGTTAAAGTTTTCTATCTATTGGGTTTAAAATAAAAAATGAAGGAATTATAATGAAAAAAAGTACGGTATTGTCATTAACTACTGCTGCAGTTATTTTAGCAGCATATGCCCCCAATGAGGTGATTTTAGCAGATACAACTAGTTCTGAAGATGCTTTAAGAATTTCTGATAAAGAAAAAGTAGTAGCAGATAAAGAAACAAAAAACAATGAACAATCTGAAGAACTTCATAATGTTATAGAAACTTCAAAGGATACTGAAGAGAAGAAGACAACAGTTATTGAGGAAAAAGAAGTTGTTAGTAGAAAGTCTGAGATAGACAAAAAAACTAGTAACGAAGGAGCAAGTATCAAAGAAGACTCCAATCAATCCAAAGGAGATGATGCGAATTCATTTGTAAATAAAGATACAGAAAATCCGAAAAAAGAAGATAATAAAGTTGTCTATATTGCTGAATTTAAAGATAAAGAATCTGGAGAAAAAGTAATTAAGGAACTATCCAATCTGAAGGATACAAAAGTTTTATATACCTATAATACGATTTTTAATGGCACCGCCATTGAAACAACTCCAGATAATTTGGACAAAATTAAACAAATAGAAGGTGTTTCGTCGGTTGAAAGGTCACAAAAAGTCCAACCAATGATGAATCATGCCAGAAAGGAAATTGGAGTTGAGGAAGCTATTGATTACCTAAAGTCTATCAATGCTCCATTTGGGAAAAATTTTGATGGTAGAGGTATGGTCATTTCAAATATCGATACTGGAACAGATTATAGGCATAAGGCTATGAGGATCGATGATGATGCCAAAGACTCGATGAAATTTAAAAAAGATGACTTAAAAGGTACTGATAAAAATTATTGGTTGAGTGATAAAATCCCTCATGCGTTCAATTATTATAATGGTGGTAAAATCACTGTAGAAAAATATGATGATGGAAGGGATTATTTTGACCCACATGGGATGCATATTGCAGGGATTCTTGCTGGAAATGATACTGAAAAAGACATCAAGAACTTTAATGGCATAGATGGAATTGCGCCTAATGCACAAATTTTCTCTTATAAAATGTACTCTGACGCAGGATCTGGGTTTGCGGGTGATGAAACAATGTTTCATGCTATTGAAGATTCGATCAAACACAATGTCGATGTTGTTTCGGTATCATCTGGTTTTACAGGAACCGGTCTTGCAGGTGAAAAATATTGGGAGGCTATTAGAGCATTAAGAAAAGCTGGAATCCCAATGGTTGTTGCTACAGGTAATTTTGCGACTTCTGCTTCAAGTTCTTCTTGGGATTTAGTAGCCAATAATAATCTGAAAATGACAGATACTGGAAATGTAACACGAACTGCCGCACATGAAGATGCAATAGCGGTCGCTTCTGCTAAAAATCAAACCATTGAGTTTGATAAAGTTAACATAGGTGGACAAAGTTTTAAATACAGAAATATAGGGGCTTTTTTCGATAAAAATAAAATCCTAACAAATGAGGATGGCTCAAAAACTCCAAATAAATTAAAATTTGTATATATAGGCAAAGGTCAAGACCAAGATTTGATAGGCTTGGATCTTAAGGGCAAAATTGCAGTAATGGATAGAATTTATACCAAGGATTTAAAAGATGCTTTTAAAAGAGCAACGGATAAAGGTGCACGTGCTATTATGGTTGTAAATACTGTAAATTACTACAATAGAGATAATTGGACAGACCTTCCAGCTATGGGATATGAAGCGGATGAAGGGACTAAAAGTCAAGTATTTTCAATTTCAGGAGATGATGGTGTAAAATTATGGAACATGATTAACCCTGATAAAAAAACTGAAGTCAAAAGAAATAATAAGGAAGATTTTAAAGATAACTTAGAACAATACTATCCAATTGATATGGAAAGCTATAATTCTAATAAACCGAATGTAGGTGATGAAAAAGAAATTGACTTTAAATTTGCAGCTGACACAGACAAAGAACTTTATAAAGAAGATATTATAGTCCCAGCAGGGTCTACATCTTGGGGGCCAAGAACAGACTTGCTTTTAAAACCGGATGTTTCAGCACCTGGTAAAAATATTAAATCCACTCTAAATGTTATCAATGGTAAATCCACTTATGGTTATATGTCAGGAACTAGTATGGCAACTCCAATCGTAGCAGCTTCTACTGTTTTGATTCGACCAAAATTAAAGGAATTGCTTGAAAGACCTGTCTTGAAAAATCTTAAGGGAGATGACAAAATAGACCTTACAAGTCTTACAAAAATAGCTCTACAAAATACTGCAAGACCTATGATGGATGCAACCTCTTGGAAAGAAAAGAGTCAATACTATGCATCGCCTAGACAGCAGGGAGCGGGACTAATTAATGTTGCCAACGCTTTGAGAAATGAAGTTGTAGCAACTTTCAAAAATACTGATTCTAAAGGTTTGGTAAATTCATATGGTTCCATTTCTCTTAAAGAAATAAAAGGTGATAAAAAATACTTTACAATTAAGCTTCACAATACATCAAATAGACCTTTAACCTTTAAAGTTTCTGCATCAACTGTAACTACAGATGCTCTAACTGATAGGCTAAAACTCGATGAAACATATAAAGATGAAAAATCTCCGGACGGGAAGCAAATTGTTCCAGAAATTCACCCAGAAAAAGTCAAAGGAGCAAATATCACATTTGAGCATGATACTTTCACTATAGGCCCAAATTCTAGCTTTGATTTAAATGCGGTTATAAATGTTGGAGAGGCAAAAAATAAAAATAAATTTGTAGAATCATTTATTCATTTTGAGTCAGTGGAAGAAATGGAAGCTCTAAACTCCAACGGTAAGAAAAGAAACTTCCAACCTTCTTTATCGATGCCTCTAATGGGATTTGCTGGGAATTGGAACCACGAACCAATCCTTGATAAATGGGCTTGGGAAGAAGGGTCAAAATCAAAAGCAATGGAAGGTTATGATGATGATGGTAAACCAAAAATTCCAGGTACCTTAAATAAGGGGATTGGTGGAGAACATGGTATAGATAAATTTAATCCAGCAGGAGTTATACAAAACAGAAAAGATAAAAATACAACATCCCTAGATCAAAATCCAGAATTATTTGCTTTCAATAACGAAGGAATCAACGCACCATCAACGAGTGGTTCTAATATTGCTAAAATTTATCCTTTAGATTCAAATGGAAATCCTCAAGATGCTCAACTTGAGAGAGGATTAACGCCTTCTCCACTTGTATTAAGAAGTGCAGAAGAAGGAGTGATTTCAATAGTAAATACAAATAAAGAAGGAGAAAATCAAAGAGACTTAAAAGTCATTTCGAGAGAACACTTTATTAAAGGAATTTTAAACTCTAAAAGAAATGATGCAAAGGGCATTAAATCATCTAAACTAAAAGTTTGGGGTGACTTGAAATGGGATGGACTTATTTATAACCCTAGAGGTAGAGAAGAAAATGCCCCAGAAAGTAATGACAAAAAAGATCCTGCTACTAAGATACGAGGACAATTTGAACCGATTGCGGAAGGCCAATATTTCTATAAATTTAAATATAGGTTAACCAAGGATTACCCATGGCAGGTTTCCTATATTCCTGTAAAAATTGATAACACCCCTCCAAAGATTGTTTCAATTGATTTTTCAAACCCTGAAAAAATTAAGTTGATTACAAAGGATACTTATCACAAGGTCAAAGAGCAATACAAGAATGAAACGCTATTTGCGAGAGATCAAAAAGAACATCCTGAAAAATTTGACGAAATTGCCAACGAAGTTTGGTATGCTGGCGCCGCTCTTGTTAATGAAGATGGAGAGGTTGAGAAAAATCTTGAAGTCACTTATGCAGGTGAGGGTCAAGGAAGAAATAGAAAACTTGACAAAGACGGAAATACCATTTATGAAATCAAAGGTGCAGGAGATTTAAGAGGCAAAATCATTGAAGTGATTGCATTAGACGGTTCTAGCAATTTCACAAAGATTCATAGAATTAAATTTGCTGATCATGCTGATGAAAATGGGATGATTTCCTATTATCTAGTAGATCCTGATCAAGATTCATCTAAATACCAAAAGCTTGGCGAGATTTCCGAATCTAAATTTAAAAATTTAGAAAATAGAAAAGAGGATAGTCTTAAAAAAGATACAACTGAAGTAGAACATCATCAAGAAAATGAAGAGGCTACCGAAGAAAAATCTAGCTTGACTATTCATAAAACAATTTCAACAATTAGAGACTTTGAAAGCAAAGATTTAAAGAAACTCATTAAAAAGAAATTTAGAGAAGTTGATGACTTTACAAGTGAAACTGGTAAGAGAATAGAGGAATACGATTATAAATACGATGATAAGGGAAATATCATTGCTTATGACGATGGTAGTGCCTTACAATATGAAACTGAAAAACTTGATGAAATCAAATCAAAAATTTATGGTGTTTTAAGCCCGTCTAAAGATGGACACTTTGAAATTCTTGGAAAGATCAGTAATGTTTCTAAAAATGCCAAGGTGTATTATGGAAATAACTATAAATCTTTAGAAATCAAAACGACCAAGTATGATTCCCACTCAAAAACGATGACATTTGATTTATACGCTAATATTAATGATATTGTGGATGGATTAGCTTTTGCAGGCGATATGAGGTTTTTTGTCAAAGATGATGATCAGATAAAAGCTGAAACTAAAATTAGAATGCCTGAAAAAAATAAGGAAACTAAAGCAGAATATCCGTATGCATCAAGTTATGGGAATGTAATAGAATTAGGAGAAGGAGATCTTTCAAAAAATAAACCAAACAATTTAACGGACATGGAATCTGGTAAAATCTATTCTGATTCAGAAAAACAACAATATCTATTAAAGGATAACATCATTCTAAGAAAAGGCTATGCACTAAAAGTGACTACCTATAATCCTGGAAAAACGGATATGTTAGAAGGGAATGGAGTCTATAGCAAGGAAGATATAGCAAAAATCCAAAAGGCCAATCCTAATCTAAGAGTATTATCAGAAACAACAATTTATGCTGATAGTAGAAATGTTGAAGATGGAAGAAGTACTCAATCAGTATTAATGTCGGCTTTGGACGGCTTTAACATTGTAAGGTATCAAGTGTTTACCTTTAAAATGAATGATAAAGGGGAAGCTATCGATAAAGATGGAAATCTTGTGACAGATTCTTCTAAACTGGTATTATTTGGTAAGGATGGTAAAGAGTACACTGGAGAAGATAAGTCCAATGTAGAAGCTATAAAAGAAGATGGCTCTACGTTATTTATTGATGCAAAACCAGTAAATCTTTCAATGGACAAGAACTACTTTAATCCATCCAAATCTAATAAAATTTATGTACGAAATCCAGAATTTTATTTAAGAGGTAAGATTTCTGATAAGGGTGGTTTTAACTGGGAGTTGAGAGTTAATGAATCGGTTGTAGACAATTATTTAATCTACGGAGATTTACACATTGATAACACTAGAGATTTTAACATTAAGCTTAATGTTAAAGACGGTGACATCATGGACTGGGGGATGAAAGACTATAAAGCAAATGGATTCCCAGATAAGGTAACAGATATGGATGGAAATGTTTATCTTCAAACTGGCTATAGCGATTTGAATGCGAAAGCGGTTGGAGTACACTATCAATTTTTATATGATAATGTAAAACCTGAAGTAAGCATTGATCCTAAGGGAAATACTAGTATCGAATATGCTAACGGAAAATCTGTAGTCTTTAACATCAATGATAAAAGAAATAATGGATTCGATGGTGAGATTCAAGAACAACATATTTATGTAAATGGAAAAGAATACAAATCATTTGATGATATTAAACAACTAACAGATAAGACACTAAACATTAAGATTGTTGTAAAAGATTTTGCAAGAAATACAACTGTAAAAGAATTCATTTTAAATAAAGATACGGGAGAGGTAAGTGAATTAAAACCTCATAGGGTAACCGTGACCATTCAAAATGGAGAAGAAATGATTTCAATGATAGTGTCGGAAGAAGATTTTATGTTACCTGTCTATAAGGGTGAATTAGAAAAAGGATACCAATTTGATGGTTGGGAAATTTCTGGTTTCGAAGGGAAAAAAGACGCCGGCTATGTTCTTAATCTATCAAAAGATACCTTTATAAAACCTGTATTCAAGAAAATAGAGGAGAAAAAGGAGGAGGAAAATAAACCTACTTTTGATGTATCGAAAAAGAAAGAAAAAACACAATCTAATCCAACTAATGATGTCAACAGTATTGTTTCTGATGAGAATGATAAAAACTTTGAAATTAACAAGAACGTTTATCTAAATGAACAAGTGAACTTAACTAATAAAAATACCAACATCAATAGTAAATCAACTATTAACAATCCTAATCAGTTGCCAAAAACCGGAACAGCAAGCGGAGCCCAGACACTATTAGCTACCGGAATAATGTTTATAGTAGGAGCTTTTCTAGGATTGAAGAGAAAAAATAAAGATTAAGACAAAAGCTATAGAAAAAATGGTTTATGTACTGAGATTAGATTGTGAGGTGATGACATAGTTTTGTGAAAATTTTGATTTATAAATATATTATTTAGATTTCTATGAAAATAGGAGATTTTAAAGAGATATATGTAAAAGCCTCGTCTCAGGACAGGCTTTTTTAATCGTGATGAAAATTTCTTGACATCTATTCTCAGAGTGCTATACTAAAAGGGTAATCGCCGATTTAGCTCAGTTGGTAGAGCAACGCACTCGTAACGCGTAGGTCACAGGTTCAAGCCCTGCAATCGGCAGAATCAAGAAGTCCAAACGGGCTTCTTTTTTTGTAACTATAGGAAAGGTGGAACGTTTGAGATAGGTTCTATTTAACGTCTGAAACTCCTGCTTATAAATAAAAACTAAAATTTATATTTTGTGGTATAATATATATTAATAAGCACTTGTTTTCGTTCCGTTTTAGAGGACTATAGGCTGTTAATCATTCTAGAATTTTTTGCATAGGTTTTCTAAAAATTATAAAAATCCATGGATAATAACGAATGAAGTCTCGCAAGCTTGGCTGAATAGAAATCAAAAAGGAGAAAATTATGAATAAGAAAGAATGGGTAAAACAATTTGAGGAGGCGAATGGCCGCAAGCCGACTGCATCAGAATTAGCAGAGGCGCAGTCAACTAAAAAGTTTGCGAGAGGAACTGGAAACATCAAAATCTATATTGGGTTAGTCCTCGGTATTTTAGTTGCTCTAATCCTAGTAAGTGTTTTCTCTCATTCTTTGATTGGAAAGAAAGAGTCAAATCAAGCATCGTCTGCTGTTTCAACTACAGAGTCAACAAGTCAATCGTCTACAAGCCAAGGAAAAGCAGATGAGACTGATAAGGATAAACAAGAGGAAATTCAAAAACTCAAGGATCAACTGACTGCTTTAGATACCAAAATTACGGAAGCAGAAGCACTTGTTAGCAAGTTCAAGAAAGAAACTACCGTTCCAAAACTAGATATTGAAGCAATCAAGAACAATGATTTGTCTAGTTTAGAAGGTACTTGGCGTAGTCAATCTGGCAATGAATACATTATTAATGATTCTGGAGAAGTACGTGCGACTTGGTTTACAAATGATCAAAAGTACGAATCTGTAGTTGGATTAAAGGTATCAAAAGGACAAGATAGTCGTAACCCTGAGACAGCGTCTATCAGTGCGTGGGTAAAAGATTCTGTTGCTGGAGGATTTGTAGTAGTAGCTGTGCCAAGTGGAGTTGTTATGCAACCTGCTGATGACGGAAAGATTACGGATAAAAGCAATCATGCTGAGGAAAGACTACTTTCAGGACAAGATTATGGGTCTATGTTAATGAAACCAGAAAATGTTTATTATCGTGTGAAACCAGATACCAGTAAACTTGAGGAAGCAGAAAAGAACTTAGCTCAACTACAAGCAGACCGTGAATCAATCAAATCTTCTCTAGAGTCAAAGGAAAAGAAAAACTAGATGGTATTCGTTCAAAAATACTGTTACAATCGGCAAAATCAAGAAGTCCATTAGGGCTTCTTTTTCTTTTATCACTACTATTCAACCACTTAGACAGAGATATTGACCAGATAGGCAAAAGGGCTTGTTCTTGAAAAATTCCTCTGCTATAATGGTTCATGTAAGGGACATGAGGGTCAGTATTAGACAACTCAAGAACCCAAAAAAGAAAATGGAGACAAAAAATGAAAAAATTATTGGGACTTGTATTTTTAGTAGCAGCAGCGCTAGTATTGTATTTCGGATCTGTTGGCTGGCCAAGTTTGGATGTCAACCTCTGGTCACTCATTCCAGTGGGATTATTCCTCTATTTCACTTTAGAAAATCTTTTGAAAAAAGACTACAAGGCTAGCTTGATGTGCTTGATTATCGCCTTTATCATTGCGAATGCTATTTTTGATCTGTTGCCAATTTCAAGTGGTTTGGTGATTGGTGCCGGTGTGCTAGCTTGTGTAGGACTTGGTTACCTCTTTCCTGATAAGGATAAAAAAGAAGGCAAATAAAAAGTCTCGAGATTTCTCGAGACTTTATTTTTATTTACCAGCGTAATATTTTTGGATCCCTTTCACAATGCCTGCGACTAGTCTATCTTGGTATCGATCATCACGAATACGTTGATTCTCAGTGAAATTATCCATATAACCAAGCTCTAGGAGTACGGCTGGTTTGGCTGTTTCGCGTAGTACGGCAAAACTACTTTCCAATAAGCCAGCATCCTTAGCTCCTGTTTCTGCTAGAAGAGAGGAGTGGATAGTAGCAGCGAGGCGTTTGCTTTCACTCATACGATCAGGGTGGTTGTGCCAGTATGGATTAATCTTACTTGGATAATCAGGTTCATTTCTATAGGAGTAGGTTTGAATACCGCTCGCTTTTGAGTATGCGCTACCAGTTGCATTGAAGTGAATACTGATAAAGATGTCAGAGTTGGTTTTATTAACCATACGAGAACGTTCGGTAACAAAGTCAACGTCAATATCGCTATCACGAGAGGTGAGGACCTTGTAGCCCAGTTCTTCTAACTTAGCGCGAAGTTTGCGGTAAATCTGCATATTTAGATCTTTCTCAGCGACATTGTAGTAAAAGGCACCAGAATCTTGACCACCATGTCCAGGATCTAGGAAGATGGTATTGCTGTATTGACCTTTTGTAAATCCACCTTCAGTTGAAACTTCAGAAATCCATTGGCCGTATTTTTGGAACAAGTGTTCCTTGCCGTCTATCTTGTAAGTCCCTGATACATAATGTCCACTATCGTCCAGATAGTAACGAGCCTTGTAATAGTCGTCGTAAATCCACTCATTCTTGGCCATATAACCGCCAGCCTTGAGGTAGTATGCCCCAATCCACTCCTGATTTGCATAACGGCCATCCGCTTTTAGATAGAACCAGCTATTGTAGGATTTATCAAAGATCCACTCTTTTTCCGCCATGGTTCCACTGGTTTTGAGGTAGTAGCTTCCTTTCCATTTGTCTGCTAACATTCCACCATTCTGGTCAAATGAGTACCAGGAACCCTGAATCTTTTGCCAGTTGTCTCGGATATATCTCCCTGATCCGTTCGCATAGAACCAAGTATCCTTGATTTTGACCCAGTTGTTTTCTGCCATAGCTCCACTCTGGTTGAAGAGGTAGCCCTTGAAGGTTGTCGCACTCAGCATTCCACCGTCTTTGTCAAAGTAGTACCAAGAACCGTTGATTTTCTCCCATTTATCCTGTGAGATCTTTCCAGAAGGAGCGACATAGTACCAAATTTGGTCTAATTTAGTCCAGCCCTTTTCTGCCATAGCTCCGCTTTTTGTGAGAAGATAGCCGTCAACGGCAGTGTTGCTGAGCATGCTTCCAGTTTGGTCAAAATAGTACCAGGAGCCGTTAATTTTTTTCCAGGTGTTCTGAGCTAGTCGTCCAGAGGAATCAGCATAGTACCATTGATTGTCCAGTTTGGTCCAGCTATTTTCTGTCATGACACCATCTTGGTCAAAGGCATAACCTTTGTAGACAGTAGAATGAAGACGATTACCATCTTGATCGAAGTAGTACCATTTGCCTTGGATTTGTTTCCAGTTTAAAGCAGGCTTATCATCTTGGTAAAAGCGCCAGTGGCGATTTTCTTGGTACCATCCTTCTTTTTGGGGCTTGTCTTCTTGCACATCTACTTTCGGAAGAGTTTCTGATTTAGAGTTTTCCTCAACACTCGATTCTTTCTTTTCTTCTTTGGCAATTGCTTCCTTGACAGCAGATGTGGATTGAGTTGTGTTTTCTTCTCCTAAGACGGATGCGGGTGCTAATCCTGCGATTGAAAGGATTAAAGCACTGGTCAGTAGTATCTTTTTCACTTTCTATTTCCTAACTTTTTCTTTTTCCCTTTTTCATTTTTCCTATTAACTATCGAATTGAACTTCTTCTAGTAAGTATTCGATAAAGCGTTCGCCCATCTTAGACAGGCTGGTTTTTTCATGCTGGATATAGACTAGTTCAATCGGGTCGTCAATGTCCAGTGGAATGGAAACGATATTGTCTCCGTTGAGGTTACTGTTCAAAATCCCTGTTGCAATGGTGTAACCATCCAAACCAATCAAAAGGTTAAAGAGGGTGGCACGGTCACTGACTACGATGGATTTCTTGTGGTGCTCTTGTGAAAGAATCTCCTCTGAAAAGTAGAAGGAGTTGTGCGTCCCCTGGTCATAACTCAGATAAGGGAAGTCTTCCAAATCAGCCAGTTTGACCTTATCTTTTTTAGCTAGAGGGTTGGTCTTGCTGACAAAGATATGGGGTTGAGCGGTAAAGAGGTGGTGCGCTAGCAGGTGGTTATCATCCAGCATTTTCGTTAAAACATCGCGGTTGTAGCTGTTTAAAAAGAGGACACCGACCTCGCTACGGAAGTTCTTGACGTCATCGATAATCTCCCAAGTCCGAGTTTCACGAAGGAAAAGCTCGTATTTCTCCATATCACTTTTCTTGAGCAAAGAGACAAAGGCATTGACTACAAAAGCATAGTGCTGAGAGGAAACGCTGAAAAGTTCGCGGTGGGCGACAGGATTTTTATAGCGTTCTTCCAGAAGCTGAGTTTGCTCAACGACCTGACGGGCATAGGAGAGAAACTCCATCCCATCACGAGTCAAGGTAATGCCCTTGGGATTGCGGATAAAGATTTCAATACCCATTTCATTTTCCAAGTCTCGAACAGCATTAGAGAGACTGGGTTGGGTGATAAAGAGCTGCTTGGCTGCCTCATTCATAGAGCCAGTTTCGACAATTTTGATAATATAGTGTAGTTGTTGAATTCTCATGTTTTTATTGTACCACACTTGCGGAAGAATGGGCAATGAAGACGAAGAAAATAGGGGGAAAGAGCTGGTCCAGTATTGAAAAAAAGTCTAAAATCTGTTAGAATGAAAGCTATGAAAACATTCTATGATGTGCAGCAATTTCTCAAACAGTTTGGCATTATTGTTTACATGGGGAAGCGCTTGTATGATATTGAACTGATGAAGCTCGAACTCTCTCGGATTTATGATGCAGGTCTGATGGACAAGCTAGACTATCTAGAGGCGGAAGCTGTTCTTCGTAGAGAGCACAAGATAGAATTAGACTACATAGAGAAAAATGGAGATAAGAACTTATGACAATTTGGGTTTTGTGGGGAATCGTATTGGCGATGGTGGCATGGATGGGGTATAACTACCTTCGTATTCGTCGTGCGGCTAAGATTGTGGACAATGCAGAATTTGAAGCCTTGATTCGGAAAGGGCAATTGATTGATGTCCGTGAACCAGCAGAATTTCACAGAAAACATATCCTCGGAGCTCGCAATATTCCTTCAAATCAGTTGAAGTCAAGCCTTGCAGCCCTTCGCAAGGATAAACCTGTCCTTCTCTACGAAAATCAACGCGGACAACGAGTGACCAATGCAGCACTTTATCTGAAAAAACAAGGTTTCTCTGAGATTTATATCCTTTCTTATGGGTTGGATTCTTGGAACGGGAAAGTCAAGACTAGCTAACATTCTGTTAAAAACTGTCGAATGATAGATAAAGCTAGCATTTTATGGTATCATCATTTATATTAATTTTAAGGAGATTTTGTAATATGAATTCACAACAAAAGAAAAAACCTTCACTTATTTTAGGTATCTTATCTATCGTCCTTGGTTTGCTATCGCCAATAGTGGGTCTGATTTTGGGGATCATAGGATTGGTCTTGGCTTTTTTATACCAAAAAGAATCTGGACTGGACTATAAAACAGAAAAAATTCTCAATATCGTAGGACTTGTAGTTTCTGTTCTTAACTGGATTCTAGCAATCGCAATAGTTTTTAGATAAGCAAAAAACAAAAAAGCTTTAAATATAAAGCTTTTTTGTTTTATCGACTCATCTCTAAATAGTTTTTAATGATTTCCAATTCCTCTGGATTCAAGGAACGGTATTGTCCTTCTGCTAGTTCTGGGTTTAATGTAAAGTCACCGAATTGGACGCGTTTTAGGGCAGTCACCTTGACACCAACTGAGAGGAACATTTTTTTAACCTGATGAAATTTTCCTTCTGAGATGGTGATGGAGGCCCGGCTCTCTGTTGGGCTTGAGGACAGAATTTCGAGCTGAGCAGGTTTACAAGTGGTCCCGTCTAAAAAGACAATCCCATCTTTGAATTTTTGGATATGTTCTGGTGTGAGCAGTCCGTTGACCACCACTTGATAGGATTTATCGACATGGTACTGGGGATGAAGGAGCTGAAAACCAAGAGGTCCATTGTCTGTCAGAAGGAGCAGTCCCGTCGTGTCACGGTCTAATCTGCCGACAGCATAGAGCTGGTCAGACTGGATGTCAGGTGGAAGGAGGTCCATGACGGTTGGTAGGTCCTTATCCTGACTGGCTGTCACCACTCTACCTGGTTTATGAAGCATGAGGTAGGTGTGCTTGTATCCTTGGATTTGTCGTCCTTGAAAAACTAGTTTCTGCAATCCAGTATCGACATTTTGAGCGAGGGAGTTGGCTGGACAATCATCTACTAGGATTTCTTTTTTCAGGAGTGCCTGTTTCATAGCCTTGCGACTGATCATTTCTTGGGCTAATAATCTATCTAAACGCATACCAGCTTATCTTATCATAAGTCTCTGACTTTGAAAAGAGTTGCCTTGACTAGAAAAGTAGAGTGAAAACATTTACACTTAGCTGAACTGTGATTTTTGAATGAGACTGTGGTATAATTGTTCAGTTAGAAATAAAAATTTAAAATATTAGAGGAAATCATGACAAAATTAAGAGAAGATATCCGTAACATTGCGATTATCGCCCACGTTGACCACGGTAAAACAACCCTCGTTGACGAATTATTGAAACAATCTGAAACTCTTGATGCACGTACTGAATTGGCAGAGCGTGCTATGGACTCAAACGATATCGAAAAAGAGCGTGGAATTACCATCCTTGCTAAGAATACAGCCGTTGCTTACAATGGAACTCGTATCAATATCATGGACACACCAGGACACGCGGACTTCGGTGGAGAAGTTGAGCGTATCATGAAAATGGTTGACGGTGTTGTCTTGGTCGTAGATGCCTACGAAGGAACCATGCCACAGACTCGTTTCGTATTGAAAAAAGCCTTGGAACAAGACCTTGTTCCAATCGTGGTTGTCAACAAAATCGACAAACCTTCAGCTCGTCCAGCAGAAGTAGTGGACGAAGTCTTGGAACTCTTCATCGAGCTTGGTGCAGATGATGACCAGCTTGATTTCCCAGTTGTTTATGCTTCAGCGATTAACGGAACATCTTCCTTGTCAGATGATCCAGCTGATCAAGAAAAAACAATGGCGCCAATCTTTGACACCATTATCGATCATATCCCAGCTCCAGTAGACAACTCAGATGAGCCTTTGCAGTTCCAAGTGTCACTTTTGGACTACAATGACTTCGTAGGTCGTATCGGTATCGGTCGTGTCTTCCGTGGTAGTGTGAAAGTTGGGGACCAAGTTACCCTTTCTAAACTAGATGGTACAACGAAGAACTTCCGTGTTACAAAACTCTTCGGTTTCTTTGGTTTGGAACGTCGTGAAATCCAAGAAGCCAAAGCAGGTGACTTGATTGCTGTTTCTGGTATGGAAGATATCTTTGTTGGTGAGACGATTACACCGACAGATGCAGTTGAGCCTCTTCCAATCCTACACATCGATGAGCCAACTCTTCAAATGACTTTCTTGGTCAACAACTCACCATTTGCTGGTAAAGAAGGTAAATGGGTGACTTCTCGTAAGGTGGAAGAACGCTTGCAAGCAGAATTGCAAACAGACGTTTCCCTTCGTGTTGACCCAACGGACTCACCAGATAAATGGACTGTTTCAGGACGTGGAGAATTGCACTTGTCAATCCTGATCGAAACCATGCGTCGTGAGGGTTATGAGCTTCAAGTATCTCGTCCAGAAGTTATCGTAAAAGAAATCGACGGTGTTAAATGTGAGCCATTTGAACGTGTTCAAATCGATACTCCAGAAGAATACCAAGGTTCTGTTATCCAAAGCCTTTCTGAACGTAAGGGTGAAATGTTGGATATGATTTCAACCGGTAATGGTCAAACTCGTTTGGTCTTCCTTGTTCCAGCGCGTGGTTTGATTGGATACTCAACTGAGTTCTTGTCAATGACTCGTGGTTACGGTATCATGAACCATACCTTTGACCAATACTTGCCATTGATTCCAGGTGAAATTGGGGGACGTCATCGTGGTGCCCTTGTTTCCATCGATGCTGGTAAGGCAACAACCTATTCAATCATGTCTATCGAAGAACGTGGAACCATCTTTGTCAACCCAGGTACTGAGGTTTACGAAGGAATGATCATCGGTGAAAACTCTCGTGAGAACGACTTGACAGTTAACATCACTAAGGCCAAACAAATGACCAACGTTCGTTCTGCAACCAAGGACCAAACAGCTGTTATCAAGACACCACGTATCTTGACACTTGAAGAGTCTCTTGAGTTCTTGAATGACGATGAGTACATGGAAGTAACGCCTGAGTCTATCCGTTTGCGTAAACAAATCCTTAACAAGGCAGAGCGTGAGAAAGCCAACAAGAAGAAAAAATCAGCTGAATAAGAGCTAGAAAGAGATAAAGATGATCTATTTAATCATAGGGATACTCTTATTACTACTCTATGTATTTGCGACACCTCAAAGTATTAAAGGAACAGTCAACATCGTTATCTTGGTCTTTGTAGTTGTTGCACTCTTGATTTTGCTGATGTTGTCCATCTTGCAAATCTTCCAATTACCGACAGAATTCTTTGTCACAATCGCCATGCTGGCCCTAGCCTACTTTAGCTTGAGAGACATTACGCTCATGTCTGTAAAAAAGAGCAGAAGAAGATAAATAGAAAGAGAGCTATGGCTCTCTTTTTCTATGCTAGAATGAAGGCTAGAGCATTTTCGTTTAGTATTATTTCCATAAAAATGGTAAAATAGTAGGAGTAGAAATGGAGTTTGAGACATGAAAGTAATCGATCAATTTAAAAATAAGAAAGTTCTTGTTTTAGGTTTGGCTAAGTCTGGTGAGTCTGCGGCCCGTTTGTTGGACAAGCTAGGAGCTATTGTGACAGTAAATGACGGCAAGCCTTTTGAGGAAAATCCAGCTGCACAAAGCCTACTGGAAGATGGAATCAAGGTTGTCACTGGTGGGCATCCTTTGGAGCTCTTGGATGAAGATTTCGCTCTGATGGTGAAAAATCCAGGTATCCCGTATAGCAATCCCATGATTGAAAAGGCATTGGCAAAGGGGATTCCAGTCTTGACTGAGGTGGAATTGGCTTATTTGATTTCGGAAGCACCAATTATCGGTATCACTGGTTCAAATGGGAAAACCACTACAACGACGATGATTGGGGAAGTTTTGACTGCTGCTGGTCAACGCGGTCTCTTGTCAGGGAACATCGGCTATCCTGCTAGTCAAGTGGCTCAAACTGCAACAGCCAAGGACACGCTCGTCATGGAACTTTCTTCTTTCCAACTGATGGGTGTCCAAGAATTCCATCCTGAGATTGCGGTTATTACCAACCTCATGCCAACTCATATCGACTATCATGGTTCTTTTGAAGAGTATGTGGCAGCTAAGTGGAATATCCAGAACAAGATGACAGCGGATGATTTCCTTGTATTGAACTTTAACCAAGACTTGGCAAAAGAATTGGCTACTAAAACACAAGCCACTGTTGTTCCATTTTCAACACTTAAAAAGGTTGATGGAGCCTATCTTGCAGATGGTCAACTCTATTTCCGTGGCGAAGTGGTCATGGCAGCTAGTGAAATCGGTGTTCCAGGTAGCCACAATGTAGAAAATGCCCTTGCGACTATTGCTGTAGCCAAGCTCCGTGGCGTGGACAATCAAACCATCAAGGAAACTCTATCAGCCTTTGGAGGTGTCAAACACCGTCTCCAATTTGTGGATGAAATTCAGGGTGTCAAATTCTATAACGATAGCAAGTCAACCAATATCTTGGCTACTCAAAAAGCCTTGTCAGGATTTGACAATAGTAAGGTTATCTTAATCGCAGGTGGTTTGGACCGCGGCAATGAGTTTGACGAATTGGTGCCAGATATTACTGGGCTCAAGAAGATGGTTATCCTCGGTCAATCTGCAGAACGTGTCAAACTGGCAGCGGATAAGGCTGGTGTGGCTTATGTAGATGCGACAGATATTGCTGATGCGACCCGCAAGGCTTATGAGCTCGCGACTCAAGGAGATGTGGTTCTCCTCAGTCCTGCCAATGCTAGCTGGGATATGTATGCTAACTTTGAAGTACGTGGCGACCTCTTTATCAACACAGTAGCGGAGTTAAAGGAATAATATGAAAAAAATTGTCTTTACAGGTGGGGGGACGGTTGGACACGTCACCCTCAACCTTTTGTTAATGCCTAAGTTCATCGAAGACGGCTGGGAAGTCCACTATATCGGGGATAAACACGGAATCGAACACCAAGAAATTCTCAAGTCAGGCTTGAATGTGACCTTTCACTCCATTGCGACTGGGAAGTTGCGTCGTTATTTCTCTTGGCAAAATATGCTGGACGTGTTTAAAGTTGGTTGGGGAATTGTCCAATCCCTCTTTATCATGTTACGACTGCGTCCACAGGCTCTTTTTTCAAAAGGAGGATTTGTCTCTGTACCGCCGGTTATCGCAGCGCGAGTGTCAGGAGTGCCTGTCTTTATTCACGAATCGGACCTGTCTATGGGCTTGGCCAATAAAATTGCCTATAAATTCGCAACTAAGATGTACTCAACCTTTGAGCAGCCTGTTAGTCTTGCAAAAGTTGAGCATGTGGGAGCAGTGACCAAGGTAACAGGCCAAGAGGCGCCAGAACCAGACGAATTGGTGAATATCCAAACCCACTTTAATCCTAAATTGCCAACGGTATTGTTTGTTGGTGGTTCTGCAGGAGCTCGTGTATTTAACCAATTGGTGACTGATCATAAGCAAGAACTGACAGAGCGCTACAATATTATCAATCTCACTGGAGATTCTAGCCTCAATGAGTTGAGTCAAAATCTCTTTCGTGTTGATTATGTGACGGATCTCTATCAACCCTTGATGGAGATGGCAGATGTGGTGGTGACGCGTGGCGGTGCCAATACGATTTTCGAACTCTTGGCCATGGCAAAACTCCATCTCATCGTACCATTGGGTCGTGAAGCAAGTCGAGGAGACCAGATTGAAAATGCAGCCTATTTTGTTAAGAAAGGCTATGCAGAAGAACTTCAAGAAAGTGACTTGACCTTGGAAAGTTTGGAGGAGAAACTCAGTCACTTGCTTAGTCACAAAGATCAATACCAAGCTAGCATGAAGGCTTCGACTGAATTGAAATCTCTTGCAGATTTTTACGATCTATTAAGAAAAGACCTAGCATAAGGAATATCAATGTCAAAGGATAAGAAAAAAGAATCAAACCCCAAGCAAGAATTGTCTGAATGGCAGAAACGAAACCAGGAATACCTGAAGAAGAAGGCTGAGGAAGAAGCTGCCCTAGCTGAAGAGAAGGAAAAGGAAAAACAAGCTCGTAAGGAGGCCAACTCGAAACTACTGGAGGAATCCAAGAAATCATCGAGTGAGTCAGTTGAGGAAGCCTCAAGTCCAAGCAATGAACCATCCGAAAAAGAAGAAAAATCTCAAAAGGATGCCCCTAAAGTCAAAGAGGAAAAAGAGAAGAAGAAAAAAGAAAAACCCAAAAAACCAGAGAAACCAGCCAAGCCTAAAATTGCGCCTGTTCATATTTGGCGAGCTGTGAGTATCTTGGTACCCAGTGTCCTGGTCCTTCTTCTTTCAGTCTATCTATTGACTCCACTTTCGACCATCAAAAATATCGAGGTTAAGGGAAATAGTAACACGCAGGCAGATGACATCAAACAGGCTTCTGGGATTCAAGATAGCGACTATACTTTAGCTCTATTGTTGGATAAGGAAACATACGCTGAGCGAATCAAGTCCAATCATTGGATAGAATCAGCGAAGATTAACTATCAATTTCCGACTAACTTTACGATTGAGGTCAAGGAATTCGATATTGTCGGTTATTATGTGTCTGGTGAAGAACATTATCCTATTCTGTCTAGTGGTACAGTAGAGTCAACTCCTGTTGATCGCTTAAACTTGCCTGAGACTTATCTGACAGTTACCTTTAACGATGAGCAGCAGGTGAAAAAGCTGATAACAGGATTGTCTACCATCAGTGAGGATATCAAGAGTCAAATCCAGAAAATCGAATTAGCGCCGAGCAAGGCAACAGCAGATCTTTTAAAAATTACCATGCTGGATACAGATGAGATTTTGGTTCCCCTCTCAGAATTGAGCAAGAAATTGCCTTATTACAGCAAAATCAAGCCACAATTGTCTGAACCGAGTGTAGTCGATATGGAAGCTGGAGTATACAGCTATACGATAGCGGATAAATTGATAGAAGAGGCTGAGGAAAAAGCCAAACAAGAGGCTAAGGAAGCTGAGAAGAAAAAACAGGAAGAAGAAAAGAAAAAACAAGAAGAACAAGGAAATCAAAGCCAAACGAGCCAGCAATCACAGAGTCGTTAGACTAACTTTTCCTCTTGGTTTTGAATGGTATAGAAGTCTAGTTTCGAGTTTTTGCTTGACAAGTCCTACTATAAATAATAGAATAGAAAAAAACCTTTAAAGCAGTCCAGAGAGGCAGCTAAGGTTAGACGGTGAAAGGGTGGAGACTACCCATTTTTCGTGGAACCTTGCTGTTGGCAGGTTCCTTTTTTCGTGGTTTATTTTTGACCATACTCTCTTGCTCGTAAAGGTAAAAGGAGAAAGGTATGTGTGAACATCGTCCAGTTATTGCTCTTGATTTTCCTATTTTTGAGGCGGTCAAGGAATTTTTATCTCTTTTCCCAGCAGAAGAAAGTCTTTATTTAAAAGTGGGAATGGAGCTTTATTATGCGGAAGGTCCAGAAGTTGTCCGTTATTTGAAGTCACTAGGGCATAGTGTCTTTTTGGACCTCAAGCTACATGATATTCCCAATACAGTCAAATCTGCTATGAAGGTCTTATCTCAGCTTGGTGTGGACATGACCAATGTTCATGCTGCTGGTGGTGTGGAGATGATGAAGGCTGCGCGTGAAGGTCTTGGAAAAGAAGCAAAATTGATTGCTGTCACTCAATTGACTTCAACTTCTGAAGAACAAATGAGAGACTTTCAAAATATCCAAACCAGTCTTCAAGAATCGGTCATTCACTATGCCAAGAAGACAGCTGAAGCGGGCTTGGATGGTGTCGTTTGCTCAGCTCAGGAAGTGCAACTCATCAAGCAGGCCACCAATTCAGATTTTATCTGTTTGACACCGGGAATCCGTCCAGCGGGAGCTGCGGTTGGAGACCAAAAACGTGTCATGACGCCAGCGGATGCTTATCAAATCGGTAGTGACTATATCGTAGTGGGACGTCCCATTACCCAAGCTGAGGATCCTGTTGCAGCTTATCATGCTATCAAGGATGAATGGAACCAAGACTAAAATTAAAGAAATAGATTATAAAAACAAAAGGAGAAGACTATGACACTTGCTAAAGATATCGCTAGCCACCTCTTGAAAATTCAAGCCGTTTACCTCAAACCAGAGGAGCCTTTCACTTGGGCATCTGGCATCAAATCGCCGATTTATACGGACAACCGTGTGACGCTTGCCTATCCAGAAACTCGTAGCTTGATTGAAAATGGTTTTGTGGAAGCTATTAAAGCAGAATTTCCAGAAGTAGAAGTGATTGCAGGAACAGCGACAGCAGGGATTCCACACGGAGCTATCATCGCTGACAAGATGAACTTGCCTTTTGCCTACATCCGTAGCAAACCAAAAGACCACGGAGCTGGTAACCAAATCGAAGGTCGTGTGGCTCAGGGGCAAAAGATGGTTGTTGTTGAAGACCTCATTTCAACTGGAGGGTCTGTTCTTGAAGCCGTAGCAGCTGCTAAACGCGAAGGAGCAGATGTGCTTGGAGTTGTAGCGATTTTCAGTTATCAATTGCCAAAAGCCGATAAGAATTTTGCGGATGCTGATGTGAAATTGGTGACACTTTCTAACTACAGCGAACTCATCCACCTAGCCCAAGAAGAAGGTTACATTACGCCAGAAGGACTCGACCTCCTAAAACGCTTTAAAGAAGACCAAGAAAATTGGCAAAACGCCTAAAACATAGAAAATCAGGTAGTCACTAGGATTACCTGATTTTGTTTTTAATACTAAAGTTGAGCGATAACTTCCTCAGTTGTCAAAACTTGGTTGGCAATGTAGCCGTAGTTTGTTAGTGCAGCTTGGTAGGCTTCTTCACCTGGAGCACCGACAGCATCGTTAACAACAATGACATTGTAGCCTAATTCTATGAGTTCACGCATGTGTGAATCCACGCAGAGATTAGCATTCATACCAGCCAAGATGACGGTGTCGATACCATTTTTGCGGAGTTGAAGGTTAAGGTCGTTGCTTTCTGGGCCAAAGATTTTATGTCCGTTGACAACAATAGTATCTTCATCCAAAAATGGTTTAATCTCTTCAATCATATCTGCTCCAGAGCCTTCTGGAATTGCTGAATACTGGCTATCACGCCAAAACATTTCGTTTTCAATCATCATCGTTTCACCAGCAGCTTTAAATTGCCACTTGTGATCGTGTGGATAGAAGTAGTGCGGTGAGATAAAACGCTTGTAGCCACGCTCTTTAGCAAGAGCGAAAAGCTTTGTCAGATTTTCAATAGTATTAACTTTTTCAAGAACATCTTTAGTTGCTCCGAATCCTTTACCAGTAGATTTTAAGAATTCAACTTGCGGGTCTGTGATAACAAATGCGACATTTTTCTGATTGAACATGAGGTTCCTCCTAATATGATTTGATTAACAGCCAATAGGAATTTAGACTGTTAGTTTGATGATTTTCCAAATGGTAGTTTTAGTTACATACTGACCGTTCGGTACAATTATAATAACATCTAGAATTGAATTTGTAAATCAATTTGCTCAGAACAAAAATTTTAATGATAAAACAGTGGCAAAAGGAGGTGATTTCAATGGTTTGGTCCCAGACTCTGAATATGCTATAATAGTAAAAAAGAGAGGTGAGCAGATGAGCGTTAAAGAGCGTATTTTACAAAGTGCTGAGGAATTGATTTATCAGAAGGGTTATGATGCCACCTCCATCAGTGACATCATGGAGGTGGCTGATGTTGGCAAGGGGCAGCTTTATTATTATTTCAAATCTAAGAAGGAAATTGGTTTGACGGTCATTCAAGATATTTTAGCAAAGTGGCGAAAAGAGCTTTTTGAAGATATTTTTGAAGCAGACAAGTCTTACAGTGACAAGTTTTCGGATATGATTGACTGGGTTTGTCAATTTCATGAAAGTCAGACAGTCTTTTATGGTTGCCCAATTGGTAATCTGATTGTGGAATTGTCCACAGAAGATGAGAACTTCCGCTGTCCTCTCAATGATTTTATGACCCAGTGGACAGAGAAGTTAGCCAGCCTCTTGCAAGACCTGCATGCTGACTGGTCAGAAGAGCGGGCGCAGTTGCAGGCCCGTCAAGTCATCTCCAGTATTCAAGGCAGCATTGTCATTCTCAAAGTCAGCCAAGACATCCAAGTTTTAGAAAATAATATGACGGATTTGAAAAAGAATTATTGTTAATTTTTAGCCGAAGAATTAAAAGTATGTTAATTTATAGATTGTGGTTAAGAGGTAAGAATGACAACAGATATTAAAACTGAAATTGGTCATAGAGTAAGACAGGAACGTGAACGTCACAAATTGATGAGAGAAGAGGTCTGTGGACAGAAGCTGACTTAATAATCAAACAGCTGATGCGTACTGAGCTTGGGCAATCCTTGCCAACAATTACTAAGTTACAATATTTATCTAAGCGATTAGAAGTTCCGATAGATACTTTTCTTGAAAATAAAGAACTAGCTCTTCCTGAGGAAGAGTTGCTGAGTCTAGACTTGATTGAAAGAATATTAGACTTGATAAGAACAGGGACAGGTAGTTTCGCTGAAGATATTTTTGATGATTATTTTAAGCAAGTAACACTAAAGCAAGTTTACACATTCAATGATTTACTATTAATTGATTATTTTGCTATGCAATGTCAAGACTTGATTTATAGAAGAGAGCATTAGATGATTTTAGGATTAAGTTGTTGAAACAGCAATTAGTTAGTGATGAAATGTATAATGTAGAGCTACTATCAGTTCTTTGTGCCATAGCGGGTGTTTATGTTGTTCATAATGACTATAAGCATATGATATCTCTAGTAAAAAAGATGAATGAAATTTTATCAGTAACAATGTTGCAAGTCTATAAACCTGGAATTTCAGTATTTGAAGCTAAGTGCTATCTTTATTTTGAAAATGATAAAAATAAAGCAAAGGAACTTTATCACTCAGCAACTATACTAGCTGAACAATTTGATGATAAAGTATTAGAAAATGAAAAGATTATTTGAATTTCCATAACTTAAGAAAGTTCATCATTTTTAATTATCGCTGTAAAATGATTGAAAGTATGAAATTTCCAAACAAAATATTTGAAAAATTTTGAAAAAAGAGTTAGAATATTTTTTGTAATATACAAAGTAAACGCTTACTTATCAAGGAGGACATTTTATGTCATACAAAACAAGCAATGCAGAAGGTCATGTAGATTTCATCAATACCTATGATTTGGAGCCAATGGCGCAACAAGTCATTCCTAAAGCTGCCTTTGGTTATATCGCTAGTGGAGCAGAGGATACTTTCACTTTACGCGAGAACATCCGTGCCTTTAACCACAAACTCATCGTTCCTCATACGCTTTGTGATGTTGAAAATCCAAGTACAGAGATTGAATTTGCAGGTGAAAAATTATCTTCACCAATTATTATGGCACCTGTTGCGGCTCATAAATTGGCAAATGAGCAGGGGGAAGTAGCTACTGCGCGTGGTGTGCATGAATTTGGTTCTCTTTATACAACCAGCTCTTACTCTACCGTTGACCTTCCAGAAATTACGGAAGCTCTTCAAGGGACACCTCATTGGTTCCAATTTTACTTTAGTAAGGATGACGGGATTAATCGCCATATCATGGACCGTGTGAAGGCTGAAGGCTACAAAGCGATTGTCTTGACGGCAGATGCAACTGTAGGGGGGAATCGTGAGGTCGATAAGCGCAATGGTTTTGTCTTCCCAGTTGGTATGCCAATTGTTGAAGAATATCTGCCAGAAGGTGCTGGAAAATCAATGGACTTTGTTTACAAGTCAGCTAAACAACGCTTGTCTCCACGCGATGTCGAATTTATCGCTGAATATTCTGGTCTTCCTGTCTATGTCAAGGGACCACAATGCCGTGAGGACGTTGAACGTTCGCTTGCTGCGGGAGCTTCAGGTATCTGGGTAACCAACCACGGTGGCCGCCAAATTGACGGTGGGCCAGCTGCCTTTGACTCACTTCAAGAAGTAGCAGAAGCAGTTGATAAACGTGTGCCAATTGTCTTTGACTCTGGTGTTCGTCGCGGTCAACACGTCTTTAAAGCCTTGGCTTCAGGAGCAGACTTGGTAGCCATTGGTCGCCCTGTGATCTATGGTTTGGCTCTCGGTGGTAGTGTTGGTGTGCGTCAAGTCTTCGAGCACTTAAATGCAGAACTGAAGACAGTCATGCAATTATCTGGAACTCAGACTATTGAGGATGTCAAACACTTCAAACTCCGTCACAACCCATACAATCCAACCTTCCCAGTTGACCCTCGTGACTTAAAATTGTATTGATAAAGAAGACGGCCTCCACCTTATGTGGAGGTTTTTCTTCGTGTATAGAAAGATTAAATCGTTATTAGAAACTATATAAATATATTTTCCAGTCAAATATCTTGCTAGGGCTTTCAAATTCTGTTATACTGGTCCAGTAATTAAATAATAAAGACATTTGGGGTGCTTTAGGCTGAGATGATACCCATTGAACCTGATACAGTTAATACTGGCGAAGGGAAATGTGAAAAGGTTTTTTCGTATGTCGAAAAGAACTGTCTAATCTTGTAAGGTAAACTCTAATTCTCGTTTGTAATTGGAGTTTTTTTGTTTATCAAAAGAGGATAGGCTTGACGGCAAGTCTTTTGGCAGCTCTCCTTGAATGCCCCACTTTTCTTTAAAAAGGTCAAGTAAAACTAGAATTTTCTTGGTATTTTGTTGATTACGAACGAGTAAAGAGAGGAAAAGTAAATATGGAAACACAAGACTATGCATTTCAGCCGGGTTTGACCGTTGGAGAATTATTAAAAAGCAGTCAGAAGGATTGGCAGGCTGCAATCAATCATCGTTTTGTTAAGGAACTTTTTGCGGGGACAATTGAGAATAAGGTCTTAAAAGACTACCTGATTCAAGATTATAATTTCTTTGATGCCTTCTTATCCATGCTGGGTGCCTGTGTAGCTCACGCAGACCAGCTTGAACCCAAACTTCGTTTTGCCAAGCAACTAGGCTTTCTTGAAGCAGATGAAGATGGTTATTTCCAAAAGGCTTTCAAAGAGTTAAAAGTAGCAGAGAATGACTATCTAGAAGTGACCTTGCACCCTGTAACAAAAGCGTTTCAGGAGCTAATGTATTCTGCTGTGACTTCATCAGACTATGCTCATCTTTTGGTCATGCTGGTCATTGCAGAAGGTCTCTATTTAGACTGGGGTTCTAAAGAATTGGCTCTACCTGAAGCCTATATTCATTTAGAATGGATCAATCTCCACAGAGGTCCTTTCTTTACAGAGTGGGTTCAATTTCTGGTTGACGAACTCAATCGTGTCGGGAAAGGTAGAGAAGATTTGACAGAACTTCAGCAACGCTGGAATCAAGCAGTTGCTTTAGAATTAGCCTTTTTTGATATTGGTTATGATGCCTAGAGAAGGTTCAGGATACTGACAAATTTGACGAGGTAATTCTCTTCGAAAATCAAATTCAAACCATGTCAGCTTCACCTTAGATTATATATGTGACTGACTTCGTCAGTCTTATCTACAACCTCAAAGCAGTGCTTTGAGCAGCCTGCGGCTAGCTTCCTAGTTTGCTCTTTGATTTTCATTGAGCATAAATCATTCAATGTAAAAAAAATTTCTTAACGAAAGATAGAGATAAATCGAAATCAGTAGATCGTATAAAGTGAAAAGGAAGGATTTCAATATGACAAGTTTAAAATTATTAAAAGAAAAAGCACCATTAGTAATCTGTATCACCAATGATGTTGTAAAAAACTTTACAGCAAATGGATTAGTAGCACTGGGTGCCTCACCAGCTATGAGCGAGTACCCAGCAGACTTAGAAGATCTATTAAAATATGCTGGAGGATTATTGATTAACATTGGGACTTTAACGGATAATAATTGGAAGCTGTACCAAGAGGCACTAAAAATTGCTGAAAAATATAATGTTCCTGCAGTTTTAGATCCTGTAGCCTGTGGAGCAGGAGAATATAGAAAAAAAGTAGCAGATGATCTAATCAATAATTACAAACTGGCAGCGATTAGGGGAAATGCTGGCGAGATTGCCTCTTTAGTAGGAATAAATGTGGCATCTAAAGGAGTAGATAGTGCAGGCGTAGATAATATTGATGAAATTGCTCTAGCAGCAAATAAAAAGTTCAATATTCCAATAGTAGTAACAGGTGAAGTGGATGCCATTGCGGTTAATGGAGAAGTTGTAACGATTCATAATGGTAGTGCCATGATGCCAAAAGTTATTGGGACAGGATGCTTATTAGGTGCTGTAGTAGCAAGCTTTATCGGACTTGAAAAAGGTCAAGAATTGAAATCATTAGAAACAGCAATGTTGGTTTACAATATCGCTGGAGAAATGGCAGAAAAACGTCCAAATGGGCATCTTCCTGGAACATTTAAAGTTGAATTTATAAATGCCTTATACGAGATTACAGACGAAGATGTAAAGGAATTCAAAAGAGTGAAGTAAGATGTTTCATAAAGAATTACTAAAACTATATTTTATTTGTGGAACGACTACTTGCCAAGGAAAAGATATATATAGAGTCGTTGAGGAAGCCTTAAAAGGTGGTATAACCTTATTTCAATTCCGTGAAAAAGGTGAGGGAGCCTTAGAAGGTAAAGAAAAAGTCGAATTAGCAATTAAACTACAGGATCTTTGTAAAAAATACAATGTTCCGTTTATTGTTAATGATGATATTGATTTGGCAATGGAAATTGATGCTGATGGTGTACATGTAGGACAGGATGATCTTGGTGTTGATGAAATTAGAAAATTGATGCCAGATAAAATAATTGGTCTTTCTATAAAAAACGAGGAAGAATTTCAACAATCAAAAGTTGAATATGTAGATTATGTTGGTGTTGGTCCTGTATTTGATACCCAGTCAAAAGATGATGCTGGTGGTGCTATAGGTTATGAAGGTCTTAAATTGATGAGAAAACTATTGCCACAAATTCCCTTAGTTGCAATTGGTGGGATACAGACGCAACATATTAAAGATATTATGAAGACCAATGTTGACGGCGTTTCAATCATTTCAGCAATATCGTATGCAAAAAATATAGAAAAAACTGTTCGGGAAATGAGTGAACAATAGGCATCAATTTTTCCTTGGATTCTGAGGGAGTAGGATTTTCTTTTTTCTAAAAAGATATGTCCAGATTCAGTTCAAATAGCTAATCCATCAAATAAGTCATTTATTTTTTGCAAAAGAAAGATCTGCTGTCTTTTTGAGTACAAGGCTGTATTTCCAGTTCAATTCCTTGAACTAGAATAAATCGTCTGTTAAAATAATTATATAATTAAATAATAAAGACATTTGGGGTGCTTTAGGCTGAGATGATACCCATTGAACCTGATACAGTTAATACTGGCGAAGGGAAATGTGAAAAGGTTTTTTCGTATGTCGAAAAGAACTGTCTAATCTTGTAAGGTAAACTCTAATTCTCGTTTGTAATTGGAGTTTTTTTGTTTATCAAAAGAGGATAGGCTGGACGTTAAGCCTTTCGGTAGCTCACCTTGAATGCCCCAATTTTCTTTAAAAAAGGAGTTTTTTATGTTGAAAAAATGGCAGTTAAAAGATGTTATCTTGCTTGCTTTCTTGTCTATCTTTTTTGGTGGTGTTTTTGTGGGTTCAGGCTATCTATTTGATATCCTCACCCTGATCTTGGCCCCTCTTGGTTTGCAGGCTTTTGCCAATGAAATCCTCTTTGGTCTCTGGTGTATGGCTGCGCCCATTGCGGCCATCTTTGTTCCAAGAGTCGGAAGTGCGACGATTGGAGAAGTGCTCGCTGCGCTTGCTGAAGTCCTTTATGGTAGCCAATTCGGTCTAGGCGCTCTGTTGTCAGGCTTGGTTCAAGGGTTGGGAAGTGAATTTGGTTTTCTTGTAACCAAGAATCGCTATGAAAGTTGGCTCTCTCTAACTGCTAATAGTATTGGGATTACGCTTTTTAGCTTTGTCTATGAATACATTAAGTTAGGTTACTACGCCTTTTCTCTTCCTTTTGTCCTGTCCTTGCTTGTGGTTCGCTTTATTTCTGTCTTTTTCTTCTGTACTATCTTGGTTCGTGCCATTGTCAAACTCTATCATCAGTTTGCGGCTGGAGGAAAGGCGTAGATGGGGCTGGAACTACGGGGGATTCAGTCTCCAATCTTCTCAGAGCCGATTGATTTTACTTTTCATGCGCAAGCCTTTACCTTGTTAGTTGGGAGCAGTGGTTCAGGAAAATCCAGCCTTTTTCAAGTCATTGCCCAAGTCAGTTCTCTTCCCTATAGTGGTCAAGTCCTGATAGATGGGAGCGAGGTCAGTCAGCTTTCTATCGTCGAACGTGTCCAGACGGTTGGCATTCTCTTTCAAAATCCCAATCATCAATTTACCATGGAGAACTTGTTTGAGGAGCTGATTTTTACCTTGGAGAATATCGGCCATCCCCTTCAAGAGATTGATGCTAAAATATCAGAGGTGGTTCGGCAATGTCGTTGCGAGCCAATTTTGCACCGTCCAATTCATCACTTATCAGGTGGGGAAAAGCAAAAGGCTGCTTTGGCTGTTCTCTTTGCTATGAATCCTAGGGTCTATCTCTTGGATGAGCCCTTCGCTTCCATTGACCGCAAGAGTAGGATAGAGATATTGGAGATTCTAAAAGAGTTGGTCTCTGATGGGAAGACAGTTATCCTGTGCGACCATGATTTAACGGACTATGAAGCCTATATCGACCATATGGTGGAGCTAAGAGATGGCCAACTAAGGGAAGTGTTTCAAATCCCTACCTCTGAGATGACACTGGTCGCTTCAAAGGAAGTTGCTTCTAGTCCAGAACGATTCCATATGGACCGTGTGACTTGTGAGCTGGATCATCGCCCCCTCTTTTCAATTGCTGATTTTACTTTCTACCAAGGAATTTCCTGTATCTTGGGTGACAATGGTGTCGGGAAATCAACCCTCTTTCGCTCCATTCTTCAATTTCAAAAGTATAGAGGGCGCATTACTTGGAAGGGTTCGGTCCTGAAAAAGAAAAAGAGTTTGTATCGTGATCTGACGGGAGTTGTTCAGGAAGCTGAAAAGCAATTTATCCGAGTCAATCTGCGAGAGGAACTGCAATTAGATAGTCCAGACTCTGAAAGAAATCAGCGGATTCTGCAAGCTTTACGATATTTTAATCTGGAGCTGGCGCTTGATAAGAGTCCCTATCAATTAAGTGGTGGCCAACAAAAGATTCTTCAGCTATTGACCATCTTGACCAGTAAGGCTTCTGTGATCTTACTAGATGAGCCATTTGCTGGTTTGGATGATAGAGCCTGCCATTATTTTTGTCAGTGGATGTTGGAGGATAGAAATCAGGGAAGAAGTTTTTTGATCATTAGCCATCGTTTAGATCCTTTGATTTCTGTGGTTGATTATTGGATAGAGATGACGAGAGAGGGTCTCAGCCATCTTCAAGAAGTGACCATCAGCAAACCACTCCCATCTCTGAATAATGATACTCTAGGGGAGGTGAGGTAGTATGATCAAAGTAGCAACCCAGACACCGATACTCAGCCTCTTCTTTCTAATTTTATCCTTGGAAACATCTTTCCTTCCTTCGATTGCTCTTAATCTTTCTGTAGTCGCATTTTGCATCCTCTTTATGCTCTACTACCGTCGATTTAAGATGTTGGCTTGGATGCTTGTGCTCGCCATTTTGCCATCCTTTGCTAACTATTGGGCAGTTCAGTTACATGGGGATGCTTCGCAGGCAGTGATGCTTGGAACGAGAGCCTTTGTGACGGTTTGTATAGGCCTTGTCTTTGTTTCCTCTATTTCCCTAAAAGAGCTTCTCTTGTACTTGGCTCAAAAGGGCCTATCACGGTCTTGGGCCTATGCCTTGATAGTGGTATTCAATTCTTTTCCCCTCATTCAGCAGGAAATCAGGTCTCTCAAGGAAGCTTGCTTATTGCGTGGCCAAAAACTGCATGTTTGGTCGCCCTTGATTTACAGTAAGGTTCTGATGACAGTCTTTAGATGGCGCCATCTTTACCTGAGAGCTCTATCTGCGCACGGATATGACGAGCATGCACAATTGGAGAATAGTTATCGGACTTTTTATATTTCTCAGAGGACAAAATTGATTTACCTGCTTTTCTTTTTATTGCTTCAAACCAGTTTATTTCTATAAAGGAGTTATTATGGAATTTACAGATATTGCGATGGAATTATCCAAGGAAGCTTGGCAGGCTTCCTTTCAGCATCCCTTTGTTTTACAGTTACAAGAGGGAAATTTAGAACCTTCTATTTTCCGCTATTACCTGATTCAGGATGCTTATTACCTGAAGTCTTTTTCAGAAGCCTATCACCTCTTGGCTGATAAGACTTCAAACGAGGATATGAAAAGACTCTTGAAACAAAATGCTCAGAGTCTAGTGGAGGGTGAATTATTTATCCGCCAACAATTTTTCAAGGAATTAAGAATCAGCGACCAGGAAATAGACGAGCAACCGATTGCTCCAACCTGTTATCATTACATTTCGCATATTTATCGACAGTTTGCAGAGCCAAACTTGGGCATTGCTTTTGCTAGTTTGCTCCCATGTCCTTGGTTATACCATGATTTGGGCAAGGCACTTAATCGCAAACCATCCCCGAATCCTCTTTATCAACAGTGGATTGAAACCTATATCACCGATGAGTTAGAACAGCAGATTAAAGAGGAAGAAGCCCTGGTCAATCAGCTCTATCGAGAAAGCGACGAGACGGACAAACAAAAAATGCTAGAGGCTTTCCACCGAAGTGTCCACATGGAAGCCAAGTTTTGGGAGATGGCTTACCAACATCAAACATGGACGAGTGATTTGCAGTCCTTAGAAAAAGAGAAGAAATAGAAAATGAGAAACCACCAACTTCAAGTTCACAAATTAACTATTTTATCCATGATGATTGCCCTTGACGTAGTTCTTACACCCATCTTTCGAATTGAAGGAATGGCACCGATGTCCAGTGTAGTCAACATTCTTGCAGGAATCTTGATGGGTCCTGTTTATGCCTTAGTCATGGCTACAGTCACAGCCTTTATCCGTATGTCAACTCAGGGGATTCCTCCTTTGGCCCTCACAGGAGCTACTTTCGGAGCTCTCCTTGCAGGTCTCTTTTATAAGTACGGTCGGAAATTTCACTTTTCTGCCCTAGGAGAGATTTTGGGAACAGGGATTATCGGTTCCATTGTTTCCTATCCTGTCATGGTTCTCTTTACTGGATCTGCGGCCAAGCTCAGCTGGTTTATCTACACTCCTCGATTTTTCGGAGCAACCTTGATCGGTACAGCCATAGCTTTTCTTGCCTTTCGATTTTTAATCAAGCAGGAATTCTTTAAAAAAGTACAAGGATATTTCTTTGGTGAAAGGATAGACTGATGCAGAAATTGACAAATCCTTTCCCTCTAGCAACCAGTTCCTTGATTCACTGTATTACCAATGAGATTTCTTGTGAGATGCTGGCTAATGGCATTTTGGCTCTGGGATCTAAACCTGTCATGGCAGATGATCCCCGTGAGGTCCTTGATTTTACCAAACAAAGCCAAGCTCTCTTCATCAATTTGGGGCATTTGTCAGCTGAGAAGGAGAAAGCAATCCGTATGGCAGCTACTTATGCAGCTCAAGCTTGTCTCCCAATGGTAGTAGATGCAGTTGGCGTAGCGGCTTCCCCCATTCGTAAGGATCTAGTCAGAGATCTTTTAGAATACAAGCCCACGGTCCTTAAAGGAAATATGTCTGAAATCCGAAGTCTTGTTGGCTTAAAACACCATGGAGTTGGAGTTGATGCGAGTGCTAAAGATCAAGAAACGGAGGATTTGCTTCAAGTTTTGAAAGACTGGTGTCAGATCTATCCTGGTATGTCATTCTTAGTCACTGGCCCCAAGGACCTCATCGTTTCGGAAAATCAAGTTGCTGTATTAGGAAATGGCTGTGCAGAATTAGACTGGATAACAGGGACAGGAGACTTAGTTGGAGCCTTGACAGCCGTTTTTCTTAGCCAAGGAATGACTGCCTTTGAAGCTTCTTGTCTAGCGGTCTCTTATCTCAATATCGCTGCTGAGAGAATAGTTGTTCAAGGAATGGGATTGGAAGATTTTCGTTACCAAGTTCTCAATCAACTCTCTCTCCTAAAAAGAGATGAAAACTGGCTAGAAGCCATCAAAGGAGACTTTTATGAATAGAGAAGTACTTAAACTGTATCTAGTAACCAATCGCTACCAAGATTCCTTGGAAAACTTTCTTGAAAAGGTCGAGACGGCCTGTCGTTCAGGTGTTACTATCATACAGCTACGAGAAAAAAATCTCACAACCAATCAATACTATCAACTGGCAAAACAAGTCAAGGAAATAACAGATGCCTACCAGGTGCCCTTGATCATCGATGATCGGTTGGATGTCTGTCTTGCAGTCAATGCAGCAGGTCTGCATATCGGCGACGATGAACTACCAGTTTCGGTTGCCCGCAAAGTCCTAGGTCCTGAAAAAATCCTCGGTGTCACTGCTAAAACAGTTAAAAGAGCTCTCGAAGCAGAAACATCCGGTGCGGATTACTTGGGAACAGGAGCCATTTTCCCGACAACTACTAAAGAAAATGCACCTATCACCTTGATTTCAACCTTGAAAACAATTTGCCAAACGGTCGCCATTCCAGTAGTTGCTATTGGAGGCTTGACGTCAGAGAATATTGACCAGCTTATCGGAACGGGTATAGCTGGAGTAGCTGTTGTACGTGATCTGATGCAGGCAGAAGATATAGAGGCAAAAACGCAAGCTTTTTTAGCAAAGCTGGATGACATGATTTCCTAATCAAAAACTCTCTAGTTCCCTTAAAGTGGGAACTAGAGAGTTTTTCTTAATCTTTAAAACTTGTATGGTTGACTGGGCCAGAACCATGACCGAGTTGAGGAGCGTCTTGGATGGCTTTTGTGATAAAGGCCTTGGCCTTATCGACTGCTTGATAGAGGGTTTTTCCCTTGGCTAGTTCAGCCGTAATCACAGCAGCAAAAGTACATCCAGTACCATGGGTATGACAGGTTTGAATTCGAGGACTTTCCCAGACAAATTGCTCCTCCTTGGTAAAGAGGAAATCCTTAGCACCACCTTCAAGATGACCACCTTTGATAACTACAGACTGAGGACCAAATTCTTTTATAATCAGGCGACCGGCACGTTGCATGTCTTCTGGATCATGGATTGAAAAACCAACAATCTCTTCTGCCTCAGGAAGATTGGGGGTGATGATGGTAGCAAGGGGAAGCAAGTTTGTTTTTAGGTAGCTTCTCGCACTAGTATCTATCAGGGTGTCCCCACTTGTAGCGACCATAACAGGGTCCAGCACATAGGGACAATCCAGCTTTTTAAGGTAGGGTTGGATGATCTCCATGATTTCAGTAGTTGCCAACATCCCAGTTTTTACAGCCTGAGGCTTGATATCCGAAAAGACACTTTCCAATTGAGCTTCCAGCATTTGGTTGGAGACGTGCTCGATTAATTGAACGCCTCTTGTATTTTGAGCGACAAGACTGGTCACAACTGCCATTCCATAGACATCTCTAGCTTGGAACGACTTTAAGTCAGCCATAATGCCAGCACCGCCACTGGGGTCTGTCCCAGCAATGGTCAGAGCAACGGGTAAATAAGTCATCTAAAACCTCCCAACCAACTGAAGTTTGTATTCTTAAGAACAAGCTAGTCTGTTTCAGGAAAGTAATAGAAGACCAGCTAGTCCTCATTATCATTTCCACTTCCATCAGCCAGCATTACCTAGATTGAGTCAAAGGGACCTAACAGTCGTTAATCTCAGCTTTACGCACCCCTAGTGGTTGTTTTCTTTTTTCTTCAGTATATCATATTTTTATAGTTTATATAGTAAAATTTGACTGCAAATCTCTCGTTACATGATTAGAATTCTATATTTCGAAAAAATAATAAAAATTATAGTTGACAAATGTAGATTTTCGGAGTATACTAATAACTGTAATCGACAAATGTAGATTTAGGAGGTGTGATTATGCAGATTTCAGATGCAGAATGGCAGGTCATGAAGATTATTTGGATGCAAGGAGAGCAGACCAGTACGGATTTGATCAGGGTTCTGGCGGAGCGGTTCGACTGGTCCAAGTCGACCATTCAAACTCTTTTGGCTCGTTTGGTTGAGAAAGAGTGTCTGACAAGGAAAAAAGAAGGCAAGTTCTTTGTCTATTCAGCCCTTTTAACTCTAGACCAAAGCCGAGACTTGCTTGTCCAAGATATCAAGGACAAGGTTTGTTCTCGTAGGATTAAGAACTTGTTGGCTGATTTGATTGCTGAATGTGATTTTACTCAGGCTGACTTGGAAGACTTAGAAGCTGTGATTTCTGAGAAGAAATCAAGCGCTGTAACAGAAGTAAGATGTAATTGTATGTAAAGGAGACGTCATGTTAAATAGTATTGTAACCATTATTTGTATTGCCCTTATCGCGTTTATCTTGATTTGGTTTTTCAAAAAGCCTGAAAAATCTGGACAAAAGGCTCAGCAAAAAAAGGGCTACCAAGAGATTCGAGTGGAAGTCAAAGGGGGATATACACCTGAGTTGATTATTCTTAAGAAATCAGTGCCAGCCCGTATTGTCTTTGACCGTAAGGACCCTTCACCCTGCCTAGATCAGATTGTTTTCCCAGATTTTGGAGTGCATGCGGACTTGCCTATGGGCGAAGAGTATGTAGTGGAAATCACGCCTGAGCAGGCTGGAGAGTATGGTTTCTCTTGTGGCATGAATATGATGCACGGTAAGATGATTGTAGAATAGGAGAATGATATGACTGAAATTATAAAAGCAAATCTTGAAAATGGTGTTCAAAAAATCCGTATCACGGCAGACAAAGGCTACCATCCAGCCCACATTCAACTGCAAAAAGGAGTTCCTGCTGAGATCACCTTTCACCGTGTGACACCTTCAAACTGTTATAAGGAAATTCTGTTTGAAGAAGAAGGCATCTTAGAACCAATCGGCGTAGACGAAGAGAAAGTCATTCGTTTTACACCTCAAGAATTAGGTCAACATGAATTTTCTTGTGGTATGAAGATGCAAAAGGGAAGTTATACCGTAGTTGAGAAGACTCGAAAATCTCTATCACTTTTACAGCGTTTTTGGATTACTAGTATCTTTACTGTGCCTCTTGTAATCCTCATGATTGGAATGTCGACAGGAGGAATTAGTCACCAAGTCATGCGTTGGGGCACCTTTTTAGCCACAACACCGATTATGCTAGTAGCAGGTGGTCCTTATATCCAAAGTGCTTGGGCTAGTTTTAAAAAGCACAATGCCAACATGGATACCTTGGTTGCTCTGGGAACCCTAGTGGCCTATCTCTATAGCCTAGTTGCCCTCTTTACTGGACTTCCTGTTTACTTTGAAAGTGCTGGTTTTATCCTCTTCTTCGTTCTTTTGGGAGCAGTTTTTGAGGAAAAAATGCGAAAAAATACTTCCCAAGCTGTGGAGAAATTACTTGACTTGCAGGCTAAAACTGCAGAAGTCTTGCGTGATGATAGCTATGTTCAAGTCCCCTTGGAGCAAGTCAAGGCAGGTGACCTGATTCGAGTGCGTCCCGGTGAAAAGATTGCGGTTGATGGGGTCGTAGTAGAAGGTATCTCTAGTATTGATGAGTCTATGGTGACAGGTGAGAGTCTGCCTGTGGACAAGACAGTTGGAGATACTGTCATTGGCTCCACCATCAATAATAGTGGAACACTTGTTTTTAGGGCAGAAAAAGTTGGTTCAGAGACAGTTTTGGCTCAGATTGTGGACTTTGTGAAGAAAGCCCAGACCAGCCGAGCACCAATTCAGGATTTGACGGATAAGATTTCAGGGATTTTTGTACCAGCGGTTGTCATTTTAGGGATTGTGACCTTTTGGGTATGGTTTGTCTTGTTCAGGGATAGTGTAGTCGTGCTTGGAGCGAGCTTTGTCTCTTCTCTTCTCTATGGGGTGGCTGTTTTGATTATCGCTTGTCCTTGTGCACTAGGACTTGCAACACCAACGGCCCTTATGGTGGGGACAGGTCGCAGTGCCAAGATGGGGGTTCTCCTCAAAAATGGAACGGTTCTACAGGAAATCCAAAAAGTTCAAACTATTGTCTTTGATAAGACTGGGACTTTGACGGAAGGGAAACCTGTGGTAACAGATATCATCGGCGACGAAGTAGAAGTGCTTGGATTGGCAGCCTCCTTGGAAGAAGCTTCCCAACACCCACTGGCTGAGGCCATTGTCAAGCGAGCGAGTGAAGCTGGACTTGAGATTCAAACTGTGGAAAATTTCCAAGCCTTGCACGGAAAAGGTGTCTCAGGGCAAATCAATGGAAAACAAGTTCTGCTTGGAAATGCTAAAATGCTGGATGGCATGAACATTTCTAGCACTTATCAAGAAAAACTAGAAGAACTAGAAAAAGAAGCTAAGACAGTTGTCTACTTGGCTGTTGACAATGAAATCAAAGGCTTGCTTGCCCTGCAAGATATTCCCAAGGAAAATGCCAAGTTAGCCATCAGTCAGCTGAAAAAACGTGGACTTAAAACAGTCATGCTGACAGGGGATAATGCTGGCGTGGCGCGTGCTATTGCCGATCAGATCGGAATCGAAGAGGTCATTGCAGGTGTCTTGCCAGAAGAAAAAGCCCATGAAATCCATAAACTACAATCAGCTGGAAAAGTAGCCTTTGTTGGTGATGGTATCAATGACGCTCCTGCCCTCAGTGTAGCGGATGTCGGGATTGCTATGGGAGCTGGAACAGATATTGCCATCGAGTCAGCAGATTTGGTGTTGACAACTAATAACCTTCTAGGAGTGGTTCGTGCCTTTGACATGAGTAAGAAAACCTTTAATCGAATTCTGCTCAACCTCTTCTGGGCCTTTATCTACAATGTCGCCGGCATTCCGATTGCAGCAGGAGTCTTTTCAGGAATTGGTCTCGTTCTCAATCCAGAACTGGCTGGTCTAGCCATGGCCTTTAGTTCTGTATCTGTTCTGACTAGTTCACTCTTACTAAACTTTAGTAAAATAGACTAAAAGCGAGCTTGCTCGCTTTTTATTATAAAACAGTTCTGAAAAACGTTTTCAAACTGTACTGTAATAGAGAATGAAATCTTCTGAGCAGATTCTTAGTAAACTAAAAATAAATGTGATAAATTAGTAGTGTAAAAATTTACTGAAACGTTTTCAAAAACTATATGAAACCTTTTTTAGTAGATTTAAAAATATTTGAAGGAGAGTTATCATTATGACTCAAGGGAAAATTACTGCATCTGCAGCAATGCTCAACGTATTGAAAACATGGGGCGTAGACACCATCTACGGTATCCCATCAGGAACACTCAGCTCATTGATGGACGCTTTGGCTGAAGACAAAGATATCCGCTTCTTGCAAGTTCGCCACGAAGAAACAGGTGCTCTTGCAGCGGTTATGCAAGCTAAATTCGGTGGCTCAATCGGAGTTGCAGTTGGTTCAGGTGGTCCAGGTGCGACTCACTTGATTAACGGTGTTTACGATGCAGCTATGGATAACACTCCATTCCTTGCTATCCTTGGATCACGTCCTGTTAACGAACTTAACATGGATGCCTTCCAAGAATTGAACCAAAACCCAATGTACAACGGTATCGCTGTCTACAACAAACGTGTAGCTTACGCTGAGCAATTGCCAAAAGTAATCGACGAAGCTTGCCGTGCTGCAGTTTCTAAAAAAGGTCCAGCTGTTGTTGAAATCCCAGTAAACTTCGGTTTCCAAGAAATCGATGAAAACTCATACTACGGTTCAGGTTCGTACGAACGTTCATTCATCGCTCCTGCCTTGAACGAAGTTGAAATCGACAAAGCTGTTGAAATCTTGAACAATGCTGAACGTCCAGTTATCTATGCTGGTTACGGTGGTGTTAAAGCTGGTGAAGTGATTACTGAATTGTCACGTAAAATCAAAGCACCAATCATCACAACTGGTAAAAACTTTGAAGCCTTTGAATGGAACTATGAAGGTTTGACAGGTTCTGCTTACCGTGTTGGTTGGAAGCCAGCCAACGAAGTGGTCTTTGAAGCAGACACAGTTCTTTTCCTTGGTTCAAACTTCCCATTTGCTGAAGTTTACCAAGCATTCAAGAATACTGAAAAATTCATCCAAGTGGATATCGACCCTTACAAACTTGGTAAACGTCATGCCCTAGACGCTTCAATCCTTGGTGATGCAGGTCAAGCAGCTAAAGCTATCCTTGACAAAGTGAACCCAGTTGAATCTACTCCATGGTGGCGTGCAAACGTTAAGAACAACCAAAACTGGCGTGATTACATGAACAAAATCGAAGGTAAAACTGAGGGTGAATTGCAATTGTATCAAGTTTACAATGCAATCAACAAACATGCTGATCAAGACGCTATCTACTCAATCGACGTAGGTGACACTACTCAAACATCTACTCGTCACCTTCACATGACACCTAAGAACATGTGGCGTACATCTCCACTCTTTGCGACAATGGGTATTGCCCTTCCTGGTGGTATCGCTGCTAAGAAAGACAATCCAGATCGCCAAGTATGGAACATCATGGGTGACGGTGCATTCAACATGTGCTACCCAGACGTTATCACAAACGTTCAATACGACCTTCCAGTTATCAACGTTGTCTTCTCAAATGGTAAATATGCCTTCATCAAGGACAAATACGAAGACACAAACAAACACTTGTTTGGTTGTGACTTCCCTAATGCTGACTATGCGAAAATCGCTGAAGCTCAAGGTGCTGTAGGATTTACAGTTGACCGTATCGAAGACATCGATGCAGTTGTTGCAGAAGCCGTTAAACTCAACAAAGAAGGTAAAACTGTTGTGATCGATGCTCGCATCACTCCACACCGTCCACTTCCAGTAGAAGTACTTGAATTGGATCCAAAACTTCACTCAGAAGAAGCAATCAAAGACTTCAAGGAAAAATACGAAGCAGAAGAACTCGTACCATTCCGCCTCTTCTTGGAAGAAGAAGGATTGCAATCACGCGCAATTAAATAATTCCTTCGTGGAACTTAAAAAGATCGGAGCAATCCGGTCTTTTTCTGGAGGATAGTAAATGAATTTAAATCAATTAGATATTATCGTTTCAGATGTTCCCCAAGTCTGTGCTGACTTGGAGCGTATTTTGGATAAAAAGCCCGATTATGTTGATGACAGTTTTGCTCAGTTTACGATTGGCAGTCACTGTCTGATGTTGTCCCAAAATCATTTGATTCCTTTGGAAGATTTTCAGTCAGGAATCATTCTTCATATCGAGGTTGAGGATGTAGACCAGAATTACCAACGGTTGAAAGAACTTGGTATCCAGGTTTTAAACGGACCAACTGTAACCGATTGGGGAACAGAGTCCTTATTAGTTAAAGGGCCTGCTGGTCTAGTGATTGATTTTTATCGTATGAAGTAGGTAATTCTATTATCAAATTTTTTATCTAAACATTCTTGGAGTGAAACTTAAAAAGATCGGAGCAATTCGATCTTTTTTGTATTTATGCGACTTTCAGTCCGTCTCGCTCCGTTAGGTGCGAGACAAAAAACCACCCGTTTTCACGGGTGGTTATGATTTCTACACTTATTGTTTGGCTTCCTGTTTTAATTGTTGCACCTGTTCCTCGTACTGGACAAGCTCCCTGTCTTTTATATTGATAGTCGCTTCTGCTTCAGCAATGCGGCTTCTCAGATCTTGAGTCTTGTTATGGTGATAGCTAATACCAATAGCACTACCAGCAATGATCCCGATTACTAGACAAGTAAAAATCACCAAAATCAAGGGAGCAGATAGTTGTGTAAAGACAAGACTGACAGTTACTGTTTGACGATTGAGTAGACCAAATGAGATCACAATGACTAATAAGCTCAAACCGCCAATTAGATAAGCCTTATCTTTCAGTGACAATTCATTAAATTTTTTTAGCATAAGTTCCTTTTCTCCTGACTATGTTGATAGAAAACTACACACCATTTAGGTATTAACAAAATTCATTTTACTAGAAAATTTCGATACTGTCAATAATTTCTAACGGCTTATTTACCATCAATCAATCGATTCATTGAAAAGGAGTATTCATTTTCTAATATTTGATTGAGTAAACAGAACGGAGCAATTCGGTCTTTTTTCTGTTCCCTCTTTCTTATAACAAGATTGTGATAGTTTATATCTTTATAACAAAAGTTTTAAAGACTTGATTGTTTTGAAAAAAGATTATAAAATATGATTCATAAAAATGAAAGAGGTTTTGAAAATGTCTGAAAAACAAATGAAAGTTTTGGGTTGGGTAGCGACCTTCATGTCTGTTATGATGTACGTCTCTTACTTCCCGCAAATTATGAACAACCTGGCTGGTCAAAAAGGGAACTTTATCCAGCCCTTGGTTGCAGCCATCAACTGTAGTCTCTGGGTTTACTACGGTCTTTTCAAGAAAGAAAGAGATATTCCCCTTGCGGCTGCTAATGCGCCAGGTATCATTTTTGGTCTGGTAACGGCTATCACAGCTTTGATTTAAAAAGAAGACTGGTTTGAACTGCACCCCAAAAGTTAGATTTTTTCTGTCCAACTTTTTGGGGGCAGTACATATTGCATCCTTTTTAAATTTTTAGTGGATTAGATAAATACATAAAATTTTAGGTCATAAATTTTTCTACAATATAATTATATTTCTTAGTAAGAATTTCTTTTGTTTCAATGGCATTAAGTATTTTGTATAACAACATTCTCTTGCATTGAAGCATATTATGGTTATTGTGATATAAAAAATCCATTTCGCTTCTTTTACTTTTGTAAAACATTTTTCATTCTTCGTTCTAAATTTAAGTATTCCATAAAAGTTTAAAATTCTGTTAAAATTTCAAAAAAACTATGACGAATTAAGAGTAAGTTTTATTTTTATTATGTTATAATATAATAAAGGTAATGTTTTTTCAAAACAGTCTTAGTTACTTTATAATACAGTCAATAGCTTTAGCATATGAAAGGATAGTTTAAATGAATAGAGGTTCTGAATTTAGAAAATGGGATTTGCATATACATTCACCATATACAGTGTTAAATAATCAATTTAGTAAATTTGAAGATGGAAGTCCAGATATTGAAAGTTTTATTCAAAAAATTAAGGATGAGGATATTTCAGCAATTGGTTTAACTAATTACTTTAATTTTACCGATGACGATTTTAATTTAAAAACAAGACTTGAAGAGAACGGTATTGTAACTTTTCTTAATTTAGAAGTGAGATTATCTAATATAAATAAATCTGACCAGTTATTTGATTATCACATCATTTTTGATAATACATTAGATGATGGTATTATTAAGAATTTATTAGGGGAATTAAAGGCAAATATTGGTGCAACTGAGAAAGCATTCAATAGATTAAGTAATAAAGAGATTGAGTCTTCTGCTCATGTTGATTTCAAAAGTTTAAATCAAATATTAGAACGGAATACAGAATTAAATGGAAACTATTTAAAAGGATTTCTCTCGAGAGGGCATGGTAGTGCTACTAGTGATTCTGATTCCAAAAATAAGGCTGTTTATGAACAGATTTGTGTGAATTCAGATTTTATTATTCATTCTAGTTGTAATGATTCTTCGACTTGCCAAGACCCCAAATGCAAACATATGAATATAATATCTGACCGAGAATATTGGTTGCATAAATCTGATTATGTTAGACCTCTTTTACAATCTTCTGATTCGCACTCTTTAGAAGGGATTGGAACGAAGTATAGTTGGATTAAAGCAGATTTGACTTTTGAAGGTTTGAAGCAAATAATCTTTGAGCCAGAACATCGGATATGTGTAGGAATAGGAAAACCAGTTCGAACTGATAATGAGCTAATTATTGATAGAATTGAATATGATGGAGATACCATACTTTTATCAGATAATTTAAATACGATTATTGGTGGTAGATCAACTGGAAAATCCACCTTATTAAATTCAATTGCCTATAAACTTAATGATAGTGAATCTAAAAATAAATATACGTATAAAGATATGGAAAACTTTCATGTGTTCTGGAAAGATAGGGAAGAGGATGATACTAGAAAAATACAATACCTACCTCAAGAACATATGATTCAACTAGCGAATAATACTGAAAAGTTAAATTTTCTTGTTAATGAAATTATTCAATCTAAAGGATTGGATGAAAATATTAAAAGTTATCAACAAAGTCATAATAAAATAGATATCGCAATTAAGGGACTTTTAAATGAATTTAAAGAAAATCTTCAACGTCAACAAAATCTCGTAAAACCAGAATTTGATAAAAAAGCTACTAACAAAAGGATTATTGAACTTCATAAAAAACGAGATGAATTGTTATCCGCAGTAGATATTGATGATGAAGAGAAGAAAAAATTTGAGATAGATAACTCTACTATTAAGAAGTTACAAGGTGAAATAAATCGGCTTGAAAAAGATTTTGTATTTATTGATAATTTATTTATTCCTAATATTGCAGCATATTCCAAATCTAATTCTGCACTTGAACATAGTGACGAAATAAGAGATATAATTAATAGTGCTGTTGAGGATATTAATCAAAAAGTACAACAAACATTTGAAGACAAAATTAATATTCTTAAGCAGAGATTAGATGATCAAATTTATGAAACTAAGAATAAAATTGGTTTAATTAGAGATACACCAGATTTTAAAAAGTTTTTATCTTACTTACAAGATAATAATGAGTTGTCATTTATAGAAGAGAACATAAAGCAAGAAACTACCATATTGAAAAAAATTGAAAGTTACGAACAAGAGATATCCAACCTTAAAACTGAAAACGATCAATTAAAACAAAATATTATTAATCAGTATAGAGAGTATTCAAAAATTCGAAAAGAATTACTTACTTCGTTCGATATATCTGAAAGTGATTTAAAAATTACTGTAGATTTTTACCTCAAGGATTTGGAGCTAGAGTTTGACTACATTAATGCTCAAGGACGTTCAAAAGCAGAATTTATTGAGAAATTAAATTTTGAGTTTGATTCAATGATTGATACTATATTTGAGGATAATTCTTTAAAATTTAATGGAAACAAAACCACATTAGACCATATCGAAAAGTTTTTCACTACTGATTTTTACTCTTATAAATTTGATATTGAATATCAGAATGATAAGTTTGAACAGATGTCACCAGGTAAAAAGGCTTTCGTTGTATTAAAACTGATTTTAGATTTTTCTAATAGTCGGGTTCCTGTATTGATTGACCAGCCAGAGGATAGTTTAGATAATAGAGCTATTTACCATGAGTTGACAGCATATATTAAGCAGAGAAAATTAAAAAGGCAAATTATTATTGTCACACATAATCCTAATATCGTCGTATCAGGTGATTGTGAAAATGTTATTGTAGCAAATCAACATTCAGAAAATAATCCTAATCCCCATAACAAAGTTTTTGCTTATAAAAATGGAGCTTTAGAGAATCAGATAAAAGAACCTGACAGTAATTTTATTTTAAACAAAAAATGTATAAAAGAACATGTTTGTGAAATTTTAGAAGGGGGGATTGAAGCATTTAAGAGACGAGAAGATAAATATGGTATTAAAATAGATAATCTAAATTCTCCAAAGGTAATTCAAGAATAGAAATAAGAAAGTTTGAGTTTTGATTAATGATATCTTAAAACTATTGATATATGACCCTAAAAAACCGAAACAATCTTTCGTCGAAAGACCATTAAAACCTGATCGTTATGTATGGCTGTCTATGTGTTTTGTCTACTTGCTTGTTTTCGTGATGATTATGTTAGCTTTTTTCATCATGTTCGTTCTTCCAAATCTTATGAAAGAATAGCTTCTTTTAGATTTATCAAAAGTATGAAAACCATATCGTTACTATTTTTATAAAATCTTCTCCCTACTTTATTAGATAGTAAAAAGAGTTCAATTCGAACTCTTTTTTTGCTATAATGAGGGGAGAAAAATCAGACAGGAGATCAAGATGTCAGAACCGTTATTTTTAAATTCTGTAATGCAAGAAAAAATCTGGGGTGGGACTAAACTACGTGATGAGTTTGGTTACGACATTCCTAGTGAAAAAATCGGAGAATACTGGGCTATTTCAGCCCACCCAAATGGAGTTTCAAAGGTCGCTAATGGGCACTACGAGGGAACAGACCTAGCTACTTTGTATGCAGAACACCGTGAATTGTTTGGCAACCGTCCAGAACCTGTATTTCCACTCTTGACCAAGATTCTGGATGCCAACGACTGGCTCAGTGTCCAAGTTCACCCAGACGATGCCTATGGACTAGAACATGAAGGCGAGCTCGGAAAAACAGAGTGCTGGTACATCATCGCAGCAGACGAAGGTTCAGAGATTATCTACGGTCACAATGCCAAATCAAAAGAAGAACTCCGCCAGCAAATTGAGGACAAGAACTGGGATGCCTTGCTGACAAAAGTACCAGTTAAAGCTGGAGATTTCTTCTATGTACCAAGTGGTACCATGCACGCTATTGGGGCGGGTATCTTGATTCTTGAAACCCAGCAGTCTAGCGATACCACCTACCGTGTCTATGACTTTGACCGTAAGGATGACAAGGGCAACTTGCGTGAACTTCACCTTGAAAAATCCATCGATGTTTTGAACATTGGTGAGCCTGCTAATAGCCGTCCAGTAACTGTCAAAGCTGATGATTTGCGTTCCACTCTCCTTGTATCCAATGATTTCTTTGCGGTTTACAAATGGGAAATCACTGGAAAAGTTGACTTTAAAAAGACAGCAGACTACAGTTTGTTTAGTGTCTTAGCTGGTCAGGGTTACCTGACTGTTGACGGGAAAAACTATCCAATCCAAAAAGGCAGCCACTTTATCCTACCAAGTGATGTTGAAGCTTGGACCTTGGAAGGGCAAGGTTTGGAATTGATTGTTAGCCATCCATAAAAAGAAAGGGCCTGAGTTTACTACTCAAGTCCTTTTTGATTACATAAATTGGGCGATAAAGACCACGATGATGATGATTGGAATGATAAAACGAAGAAGGAAAAGCCAAACTTGGAAAAGTCCTTGTTCCCATGTTCTTTCATCGAGATGGAGTTCCTCCTTAGCAAGAGCCTTTTTAAAGATATAGCCTGTAAAAAGTGAAAGGCAGAGGGCTCCAAATGGCATGAGGAGATTGGAAACCAAGAAGTCCATAGCGTCAAAGAAGGTCTTCCCAAAAATGTGAACATTCGCCATGACCCCATGGGATAGAGCTGAAGGAATTCCAAAGATAAAGGTCAAGATCCCTAAAATAGTGCTCCACTTGGCACGCTTGCGGTTGTCCTGGTTGGTGATATTGCCCACATTGATTTCCAGCATCACGACAGAGGAAGTAACCGTCGCAAAGAGGAAGAGCAAGAGGAAAAGAATGTAGAAAATGGTTCCAAAAGGCATCTTGTCAAAGAGTTGAGGCAAGACGATAAAGAGCAGGCTTGGTCCCCCTTCTGACTGAATATTGAAGGCTGACATGGCTGGAAAAATGGCTAGACCAGCCATGATGGATACTGAGATATTCATGGCTACGATGGAAATCCCTGACTGGACCAGATTGGTTTTCTTGTCCAAGTAGGATGCATAGGTCAGCATGGCTGTAACCCCTAGTGAGAGGGCAAAGAAAGATTGTCCCAGAGCATAAAGGAGACCAGCGCTAGTTAGTTTTGAGAAGTCTGGTTTGAGGAAGTAGAGAACGCCTTCCATGGCATTTGGTAAGCTGAGAGAGCGTCCAATAATCACAACAAAGATGATAAAGAGCAGGGGCATCATGACTTTCGAAGCTCTTTCAATCCCTTTTTGAACCCCACGTGATACAATAAAGATATTCAATAAGATAAAGGCTGCTTGAGCTCCTAGGGCAATGGCTGGATTTGAAATGATTGAAGTAAATAACTGAGCATAATCACCCGTACCGCCAAGCTGGAACAATTTTCCAAACTCAATACCTAGATAGACTAAAATCCATCCTCCGATAACACTGTAAAAGGAGAGGAGGATAAAGAGGGCAAAGGCACCAATCCAACCGATAAAGTTGTACTTGTTATTGTTACCAAGTTTTCCAAAGGTTTTGATAGCGGAAACGCCAGCGCTACGGCCAAGGGCAAACTCAGCCAGCAGGAGCGGGAAACCGATTAAAATAGTGGAAATGAGAAAGACCAGTAAAAAGCCTCCCCCGCCATTAGCGGCAGTCATGTAGGGAAATTTCCAAACGGCTCCAAGTCCGATGGCTGAACCAGCAGATGCTAGGATAAAGCCTAGTTTCGAGCCCCATTGCGATTTTTCTGACATAGTTGAAACTCCAATCTTGTTTTTTAAAATAAGAAAAGGCTACTTGAGTTGTCAAATAGCCTTCTCTCAATGGCTTTTTATGAGCTTTCTGTTTGATTGATAGACTTGACTATCCTATCATGTTTTCTAAGGTCTGTCAAGAAAACCATTTTCAAGTTTTCACACCTTTCTCAAAAAGTTAAAAATTTTTCGCAAAAACGCTTGGCTCTGACCTAAGGGGAGGGGTTATACTATCAATGTAATACTCTTCGAAAATCTCTTCAAACCACGTCAGCTTTATCTGCAACCTCAAAGCTGTACTTTGAGCAACCTGCGGCTAGCTTCCTAGTTTGCTCTTTGATTTTCATTGAGTATAAGGAGGAAATCATGTACCATATAAAAGAAGCTGCGCAGCTTTCAGGTGTCTCTGTCAAGACTCTGCACCACTACGATAAGATAGGGCTCTTGGTTCCCTTAAAGTCGGAAAACGGCTATCGAACCTATAGTCAAGAGGATTTGGAACGACTTCAGGTCATTCTGTATTACAAATATCTAGGCTTTTCTTTAGAAAAAATAGCAGAGCTGTTAAAGGAAGAAAGGAAAGATTTATTGCCTCATTTGACTAGGCAGTTGGACTATCTAACTCGAGAAAGGCAACATCTGGATACCTTGATTTCCACCTTGCAAAAAACCATTCAAGAACAAAAAGGAGAAAGAAAAATGACCATTGAGGAAAAATTCACTGGATTTAGCTATCAAGACAATCAAAAATACCACCAAGAAGCGGTAGAGAAATATGGTCAAGAAGTTATGGACCAAGCGCTTGAACGCCAGAAAGGTCACGAAGATGAGGCTACGGCTGCCTTTAACCAAGTTTTTCAAGTTTTGGCTCAAAACCTTCAAGCTGGTCTGCTTGCAACAGCGGCCGAAAACCAAGAGCAAGCAGCCAAACTATTGCAAGCTATTCGTACTTATGGATTTGACTGCTCTATTGAAGTATTCGGCCATATCGGTAAAGGCTACGTTTACAACCCAGAGTTTAAGGAAAACATTGACAAGTTTGGACCTGGTACAGCTCAATACACATCAGATGTTATTGCTGCTTACGTTCGGACACAGACAAAATAAAAATCAGCGGAGTTACCTCTGCTGATTTTTTCTGGTTTCAAGTACTATTTGGTTAATAGTTTTTCAACTACGTTTAACTTTCGCATGGTCAGATCCAGGCCAAACAATTTTTCAAGATAGTTGGTATTGAGCTTTTTTTGTTTTGCAGTTCTAGGGAGATAGAGGTAGAGACAGTGATCACCTACACAAATTTCTTCTTCACCGTAGTCAGCTTTCAATTTTTCTACTGGCAGACTTTGGATAAATCCCTGATAAAAAATCACATGTATACGATCGTAAAGATAGTCTTCTCTAAATGGATTCTCATGAACAATCTTTTCAAAATCGTTCTTATTCTTGATAACCATTTTTAAGTCGGCCCCAATTTTTTCCTTTATCAGAGTATGAACGCGTTCTCGTATTTCTTCTAAATCTAAGTCACTTTCAAGAATGATATTCCCACTTTGAATATAGGTTCGAACGTGTTGAAAACCAGCTTCTGTCAGAATATCTACCAAATAAGACATTTTCGGGATAGCATTCTTTCCATTAGGAGTAACACCTCTTAGTAAAATAATATGTTCCAAAGGACTTCCTTTCTTATTTGGTATTTATTGGATTTGAGCCTGCCACCCAGCCGGTGCAGAGGGCAGAAGTGATGTTAAAGCCACCCGTATGGGCATTGATATCCAGTACCTCACCAGCAAAGTGGAGCCCAGGAACGAGTTTGCTTTCCAGAGTTTTGGGATTGATTTCCTTGAGACTGACACCGCCTTTGGTGACAAAGGACTTGGCAAGAGACATTTTGCCAGTTAAAGGGATTTTGAGAGCCTTGATGGACTGGAGTAGTTGCTCGCGTTCTTTCTCAGTCAGCTGTTTAACTTTTTCAGGATAGCCTTGCACCAAAAATTCTGCCAAGCGTTCTGGCAACAAAGTTTTTAAAGCATTTTTCAAGGATTTTTCCCGATTTTCTTCTAGAAATGCCACCAAGTCCTTCTCAGAAAGTTGAGATAAGACATCTAGCGAGAGAACCTCTCCACCCTTGACAAAGCTGGACATACGCAGTGCAGCAGGACCGGATAGACCAAAGTGGGTAAAGAGCAGATCGTGAGTGATGACATGCTTCCCATAGCTTAAGGTCACATCGTCTAGTGAAATCCCTTGAAGCGCTTTGTGTGGAAAATCAGTCAACAAAGGACTCTCAGCAGCTTCAAGCTCAGTAATGGTATGTTTAAAATGGCGAGCAATCTCGTGACCAAAACCAGTCGAACCAGTCGAAGGATAAGACTTACCACCTGTTGTAACAATGAGTTTATTACAAGTGAAGGTTTGGTCTGCGGACTTAAGGACAAACTGGTCGTCTATCTTTTTAACCGAAACAATTTCTGTTTGAGTAGCAACTTGACCACCGAGTTCAGTGATTTTCTTTTCTAGTGTCTCGATAATAGTCCGAGACTTATCACTAGCAGGAAAGACGCGTCCGTGGTCCTCGACCTTAAGTTTAACACCATTTTCCGTAAAAAAGTTTATGATATCATGGTTATCAAACTGGGAGAAGACACTGTAAAGAAACCGCCCGTTACCAGGGATTCCAGCTAATAGGTCATCTAAGGTTCCATTGTTGGTCACATTACAACGACCACCGCCCGTTCCAGCTAATTTTTTGCCAAGTTTTCGATTTTTTTCGATGAGAAGAGTTTTCTGACCATAAAAGCTACTGGAAATGGTAGCCATCATGCCAGCAGGCCCTCCACCGATGACAATAGTATCAAAATGTTTCATAGCTCTATTGTACCACAAAAAACAAGAGATGCTTGGCATCTCTTGTTGCTCATAATCTTAGTTAATTTCATATCCCATCAACAAACCGCCATCTTCTGCATAGAAACTGCAGAGACCAGACGTCGGGATGATTTTAATATCCGCTTGTGGGAAGGTTTCAAGCAAGCGTTCTGACAATTGCTGACAGAATTTTTCATTGCTGCGATGAGCCATGACGATACGGCCACCAGCATAGCCAGCCTTGATGAGTTCTTCATAGGCTGCTTGAAGAGATTTTTTTGGTCCACGCGCTTTTTGGAGCAGTTCTAAGGTTCCAGTTTCACTTGCTTCCCCAACCATACGGATGTTGAGAAGGCCAACAACTGTACCGATAAGCTTACTCAAACGGCCATTTTTTACCAAGTTATCAACCTTAGCAAGAACAAAGAGCAACTTGGTTTTTTCTTGGTAGGCTGTAATAGCTTCAACAATTTCCTCATAAGAAAGTCCTTGATCAATCAAACTATTGATTTTTTCGACAATCAAGTCAACCTCACCACCTGCTGACAATGTATCGATCACATGAATCTGAGTGTCAGGGTATTCTTCAAGGTAGATATTCTTAGCAAGCTGCGCACTATTATGACTGCCAGAAAGAGCACCAGTGATAGTAACAACAAAGATATGCTTGGCTCCTTCGAATGCACGCAAGTAATCATCAGGGCTAGGACAGGCTGATTTTGAAGCCTCAGAAGTCGCATACATGGTTTCCATCATGTGGTTAATGTTGAGATTGGCATCATCGATAAAGACCTGATCAGCTACTTGAATGGTTAAAGGAACACTAACAAATTCCGTATCAATAGCAGGAGTTGCCAGTTGACGATAATCACAACCGGAGTCAGCTACAATCTTCCAAGTCATAGAAATTCTCCATCTTTGTCACTTATACATTGACAAAGGTTCTGTCTTTTTTTACAATTATATCATGAAAGCCCTTGAAACAAAAGTACCACCTCTCTGTTGTCACAAGTAGAAAGAAATTGTTATGTCTGAACGTAAAATATCTGAAAAATCTCTTGAAAATCTCAGAAAATCAAATCAAGAATCCAATTTTTTAACTAGAGAAGCAATCGAGACGGCTCTTTTGCAACTTCTAGAGAAAAAAGACTTGGCCAAGATCAGCATTTCGGAGCTGGTCAAACGGGCGGGCGTCTCTCGTGCTGCCTTCTATCGTAACTATGACTCCAAAGAAGAGATTTTGGAAAGTGTTTTTAAACGCAGTGTCCATAACATTATGGAACAGTTGAGCCACTACGATGTTAAAACAGACCTTTATCTAGTCTGGGTACACCTTTTCCGCGCAGCCAAGAAAGAAGCCAAAGTTATCCAACTTGCTCTGGACTACCATTTGGAAAAGATTTTTGTCCAAGCCATGCAGGAATTTCTAGAAAAATACCACGGAAAGTCAAAAGGCGTTAGCAGCTACCTTCATTCCTTTTGGAGTTCTGCCATCGTATCGGTTCTGCTCAAATGGATCAAGGATGGCATGAAGGTTCCGGCTGAAAAGATTGCAGATTTACGCTTGCCATTTTTCAAAAAATAGAGGAAAAGGAGAAGACTTATGACAGAAAAAAGACTGGCTTGGGATGAGTACTTTGCAGCCCAGGCTTTACTGATTGCCAATCGTTCGACCTGCAAACGTGCCAAGGTGGGAGCTGTCCTCGTTAAGGACAATAAAGTCATTTCAACAGGCTACAATGGTTCCGTATCAGGAACGGAACACTGTATTGACCACGAATGTCTTGTCATTGAAGGTCACTGTGTTCGAACCCTTCACGCCGAGGTTAATGCTATTCTCCAAGGGGCTGAGCGAGGGGTTCCCAGAGGATTTACAGCCTATGTGACCCATTTCCCTTGTCTGAACTGCACCAAACAACTGCTACAAGTTGGTTGCAAGCGCGTGGTTTATATCAACCAGTACCGAATGGATGACTATGCCCAGTACCTTTATCAAGAAAAAGGCACCGAGTTAACCCATTTACCATTAGAGACTGTTCAGACGGCTCTTCAAGAGGCAGATTTGATTTAAAAATTAATAAAAATAAATGGTTTAGAAAGCTTTTTAAACCGTTTTTTGATATAATAAGAAGAATAAATTGAAAGAAGGAACTCAGAAAATGGGAAAAATTGAAGTCATTAATCATCCACTTATTCAACACAAATTGTCAATCTTGCGTCGTACAGACACTTCTACAAAAGCTTTTCGTGAGCTAGTAGATGAGATTGCAATGTTGATGGGATATGAAGTACTTCGTGATCTTCCACTTGAAGACGTGGAAATCGAAACACCTATCACAAAGACCGTTCAAAAACAATTGGCTGGTAAAAAATTGGCGATTGTCCCAATCTTGCGTGCAGGTATCGGGATGGTGGATGGACTCTTGAGCTTGGTTCCAGCGGCCAAAGTTGGACACATTGGTATGTACCGTGATGAAGAAACCCTTCAACCAGTTGAATACTTGGTGAAATTACCTGAGGATATTGACCAACGTCAAATCTTTGTCGTTGATCCAATGTTGGCAACAGGTGGCTCAGCAATCTTGGCAGTAGATTCCCTTAAAAAACGTGGCGCTTCAAATATCAAGTTTGTCTGCCTAGTATCTGCTCCTGAAGGAGTAAAAGCTCTTCAAGAAGCACACCCAGATGTAGAAATTTTTACAGCAGCCTTGGATGAACGCTTGAACGAACACGGTTATATCGTTCCAGGTCTTGGAGATGCTGGAGACCGCTTGTTCGGTACTAAATAAAATCCCAAAGTAAATAGTGAAATTAGAAGTTCGTTTTTGACTTGAAAGGAGGTTGAGTTTTTGTTTCTGTTTAGAGAATAGAGCAAAAAATTGACCTTTTTTGACCAAAAAGATATAATAGTTCTGTATTGAGTCGTAAGACTAAGAAAATTCAACATAAAACATAAAAGGAGAAATGAATGATTCCTGTAGTTATTGAACAAACAAGCCGTGGAGAACGTTCCTATGATATTTACTCTCGTCTTCTGAAAGACCGCATCATCATGCTAACAGGTCCAGTTGAAGACAACATGGCCAACTCCGTTATCGCCCAATTACTTTTCTTGGATGCCCAAGACAGCACAAAAGATATTTACCTTTATGTCAATACACCTGGGGGCTCTGTTTCAGCTGGTTTGGCAATCGTTGATACCATGAACTTTATCAAGGCAGATGTCCAAACAATCGTTATGGGGATGGCTGCATCCATGGGGACTGTTATTGCATCAAGTGGCGCCAAAGGCAAACGTTTCATGCTTCCAAATGCGGAGTACATGATTCACCAACCAATGGGTGGTACAGGTGGTGGTACCCAACAAACCGATATGGCAATCGCTGCAGAGCACTTGCTCAAAACTCGTAAGACTTTGGAGCAAATCCTTGCAGATAACTCTGGTAAATCAGTCGAGCAAGTTCATGCAGATGCGGAACGTGATTACTGGATGAGTGCCCAAGAAACACTTGAATATGGCTTTATTGATGAAATCATGGCCAACAATTCTTTAAGCTAAGCAACCTAGAAAGCAAACTCGACGGAGTTTGCTTTTTTTGGTATAATAGAGGAAGATTTCTTAGAAAGAGGATTCCTCATGTTTGAAAAAACAAATCGATCAGGATTAATCATCTATCTCTACTATAATCGAGATGCAAAAAAACTTCAGGAATACGGTGATATCTGTTACCATTCCAAAAAACGTCGTTACTTGCAGCTCTATGTTCCAACTGAGGAGCTAGATGAGTTGGTTGAGAGATTAGGTAAGGAAAGATATATCAAGAAAATTAGACGTTGCCATATCCAAGAGCTAGAAACCCCCTTCGTTGGGAATCTCTATCGGAATGAAGAAAACGTTATCATTTAAAAAAGTTAAACAAATACATTGACAATTTTCTGATAATTCGGTATATTCTTAACATACAATTTTTGAAACAACTATAAGGAGATTAAAAATGAAGAAAAAATTTGCCCTATCTTTTGTGGCTCTTGCTAGTGTGGCTCTTCTTGCTGCCTGTGGAGAGGTCAAGTCAGGAGCGTCAAACACAACTGGAAATCCAGTAGACGAAAAAACAATCAAAATCGGTTTTAACTTTGAAGAGACAGGTGCTGTAGCTGCTTACGGTACAGCTGAACAAAAAGGTGCCCAACTTGCTGTAGACGAAATCAACGCTGCAGGTGGAATTGATGGAAAACAAATCGAAGTTGTAGACAAAGACAACAAGTCAGAAACTGCTGAAGCAGCTTCTGTTACAACAAACCTTGTTACCCAATCAAAAGTAGCAGCTATTGTAGGACCTGCGACATCTGGTGCAACTGCCGCAGCTGTAGCTAACGCTACTAAAGCTGGAGTGCCATTGATTTCACCAAGTGCTACTCAAGACGGTTTGACTAAAGGTCAAGATTACCTATTTATCGGAACATTCCAAGATAGCTTCCAAGGGAAGATTATCTCTAACTATGTAACAAACAAATTGAATGCTAAGAAGGTTGTTCTTTATACTGACAATGCTAGTGACTATGCTAAAGGTATTGCTAAATCTTTCCGCGAGGCCTACAAGGGTGAGATTGTAGCAGATGAAACGTTTGTAGCAGGTGATACTGACTTCCAAGCAGCCCTTACTAAAATGAAAGACAAAGAGTTTGACGCTATCGTAGTTCCAGGTTACTACACAGAAGCTGGTAAAATTGTAAACCAAGCTCGTGGTATGGGAATTGATAAGCCAATCATTGGTGGTGATGGATTTAACGGTGAAGAATTTGTTCAACAAGCAACTGCTGAAAGAGCATCAAACATTTACTTCATCTCAGGATTCTCAACTACTGTTGATGTTTCTGCAAAAGCTAAAGCTTTCCTTGAAGCATACCGTGCTAAATACAACGAAGAGCCTTCAACATTCTCAGCTTTGGCCTATGACTCAGTTTACCTAGTAGCAAATGCTGCAAAAGGTGCTAAAAACTCAGGTGAGATCAAGGACAACCTTGCTAAAACCAAAGATTTTGATGGTGTAACTGGTCAAACAAGCTTTGATGCTGACCACAATACAGTGAAAACTGCTTACATGATGACCATGAACAATGGTAAAGTTGAAGAAGCAGAAGTTGTAAAACCATAACATTAGAATAGTAATTGAAATGGGGAATGAGCCTTTGACTCACTCCCTGTTTCGGTGTTTATGAACTTGTGAAAATAATGAAATTTTCTAAAAAATAACGATAGAAAAGAGTGAATGCTATGCTCCAACAACTTGTGAATGGTCTAATTCTGGGTAGTGTTTATGCACTTTTGGCTCTGGGTTATACCATGGTTTATGGAATTATCAAACTCATCAACTTCGCCCACGGTGATATTTACATGATGGGTGCCTTTATTGGTTACTTTTTGATTAATTCTTTCCAAATGGATTTCTTTTTAGCTTTAATTATTTCAATGGCAGGAACCGCACTACTTGGTGTTGTGATTGAGTTTCTTGCCTACCGTCCTTTACGACACTCTACACGTATTGCTGTATTGATTACTGCCATCGGAGTGTCTTTCCTACTGGAATACGGAATGGTTTATCTAGTGGGCGCCAATACTCGTGCCTTCCCTCAAGCCATTGAAACAGTCCGCTTTGACTTGGGACCAATTAGCTTGACAAATGTTCAATTGATGATTTTAGCAGTTTCTGTACTCTTGATGGTTTTATTGCAATTGATCGTCCAAAAAACAAAAATGGGGAAAGCCATGCGTGCGGTATCAGTTGATAGTGACGCAGCTCAATTGATGGGAATTAATGTAAATCGTACAATCAGCTTTACCTTTGCTTTGGGTTCAGCCCTTGCTGGTGCAGCAGGAGTCCTCATTGCCCTTTACTACAACTCTCTTGAACCTTTGATGGGTGTGACTCCAGGTCTAAAATCATTCGTTGCGGCCGTACTCGGTGGTATCGGGATTATTCCTGGTGCAGCTCTAGGAGGATTTGTGATTGGCTTGTTGGAAACATTTGCTACTGCCTTTGGTATGTCTGATTTCCGTGATGCTATCGTGTATGGAATCTTGCTTTTGATTCTGATTGTTCGACCTGCAGGTATCCTTGGTAAGAATGTGAAAGAGAAGGTGTAAACAATGAAGACAAATCTTAAAATAAATATTCTCTGGTTATTCCTTCTGTTAGCGGGTTATGGATTGATTAGTGTACTGGTTTCTGCTGGTGTTCTCAATCTATTCCATGTACAAATTTTAGAACAAATTGGGATTAATATCATCCTTGCAGTAGGTTTGAACTTAATCGTTGGTTTTTCAGGACAATTTTCACTCGGTCATGCAGGTTTTATGGCGATTGGGGCTTATGCAGCAGCGATTATTGGTTCAAAATCACCAACCTATGGTGCCTTCTTTGGAGCGATGGTCTTGGGCGCTTTGATTTCTGGTGCAGTCGCTTTGCTCGTTGGGATCCCAACACTCCGTTTGAAGGGTGACTACCTGGCTGTTGCGACACTAGGTGTTTCAGAAATCATTCGTATCTTTATCATTAATGGTGGAAGTTTGACCAACGGTGCTGCTGGTATCTTGGGTATTCCAAACTTTACCAACTGGCAAATGGTTTATCTATTTGTAGTGATTACAACTATTGCAACTCTCAACTTCCTACGTAGTCCAATTGGACGCTCTACTCTATCTGTTCGTGAAGATGAGATTGCTGCAGAATCCGTTGGGGTAAACACTACAAAGATCAAGATTATCGCTTTTGTCTTTGGAGCCATTACAGCAAGTATTGCTGGTTCACTTCAGGCTGGTTTTATCGGATCTGTTGTCCCAAAAGATTACACCTTTATTAATTCCATCAATGTGTTGATTATCGTTGTATTTGGTGGACTTGGATCGATTACTGGTACCATCGTTTCAGCGATTGTTTTAGGAATTTTAAATATGCTCCTTCAAGATGTAGCAAGCGTGCGTATGATCATCTACGCTTTGGCTCTTGTATTGGTCATGATTTTCAGACCAGGTGGACTTCTTGGGACATGGGAATTGAGTCTATCACGTTTCTTTAAAAAATCTAAGAAGGAGGGACAAAACTAATGGCATTACTTGAAGTTAAACAGTTAACCAAACATTTTGGCGGTCTAACAGCTGTTGGAGATGTCACTCTTGAATTGAACGAGGGAGAATTGGTTGGTCTGATTGGACCAAACGGGGCTGGTAAAACAACCCTTTTCAATCTCTTGACCGGCGTTTATGAACCAAGCGAAGGTACTGTGACACTAGATGGACATCTCCTAAATGGGAAAACTCCCTATAAGATTGCCTCACTTGGTCTCAGTCGTACTTTCCAAAATATTCGTTTGTTCAAGGACTTGACAGTTTTGGAAAATGTTTTGATTGCATTTAGCAATCATCATAAACAACATGTCCTTGCGAGCTTCCTACGCCTACCAGCTTTTTATAAGAACGAGGAAGAATTAAAAAGCAAAGCTTTGGACTTACTGAAGATTTTTGATTTGGATAGTGACGCAAATACTCTTGCCAAGAATCTGGCCTATGGTCAACAACGTCGATTAGAAATTGTTCGTGCTCTGGCAACTGAACCTAAGATCCTCTTTTTGGACGAACCTGCAGCTGGTATGAATCCACAAGAAACAGCTGAATTGACAGAATTGATCCGTCGTATCAAAGATGAATTTAAAATTACCATCATGCTTATCGAACATGACATGAATTTGGTTATGGAAGTTACTGAGCGTATCTATGTTCTTGAATATGGTCGGTTGATTGCTCATGGGACTCCGGATGAGATCAAGAACAACAAACGCGTTATCGAAGCTTATCTAGGAGGTGAAGCCTGATGTCTATGTTAAAAGTTGAAAACCTCTCTGTGCATTACGGTATGATCCAAGCAGTTCGTGATGTAAGTTTCGAGGTTAATGAAGGTGAAGTTGTTTCCCTTATCGGTGCCAATGGTGCCGGTAAAACAACCATTCTTCGTACCCTTTCAGGTTTGGTTCGTCCAAGTGCTGGTAAAATTGAGTTTTTGGGAAAAGAAATTCAAAAGTTGCCTGCGCAAAAAATCGTGGCAGGTGGCCTTTCACAAGTCCCTGAGGGACGCCATGTTTTTCCAGGCTTGACTGTTATGGAAAACTTGGAAATGGGAGCCTTTTTAAAGAAAAATCGTGAAGAAAATCAAGCCAACTTGAAAAAAGTTTTCTCACGCTTCCCACGTCTTGAAGAGCGTAAAAACCAAGATGCGGCAACTCTTTCAGGTGGTGAACAGCAGATGCTGGCTATGGGACGCGCTCTCATGTCTACACCTAAGCTCCTTCTCCTAGATGAGCCGTCAATGGGACTTGCCCCAATCTTTATCCAAGAAATTTTTGATATCATTCAAGATATTCAGAAGCAAGGAACAACGGTTCTCCTAATTGAACAGAACGCTAACAAGGCCCTCGCTATCTCTGACCGTGGTTATGTACTTGAAACAGGAAAGATTGTCCTATCAGGAACAGGAAAAGAACTCGCAGCATCCGATGAAGTCAGAAAAGCATACCTAGGTGGCTAAAACAATCCAGTGGATTGTTTTAGTCGGCGGATAAGGATTGCGCAAGCAATTCTCCTCTGGTCTAGGAGACTAGTTTAGGTTGTTGATGAAGATTGCGCACGTAATCCCTCTATAGTCCGGGGGACCTTTTTAGTCGGTAGATAAGGATTGCGTAGCAATCATCAGATCCAGTGGATTGTTTTAGTCTGCGGATAAGTATTGCGCAAGAAATTCTCCTCTAGTCTGGGAGACTAGTTTAGGTTGTGGACGGAGATGATAATAGGTTTCCAATACTAGTTGCTAGTATCCTTAACAACAGAAAGAAATATAAATAATGTTTGCTGACTTGCACATATAGAGCTCTAGATTAGAGCTCTTTTTTGTAAAAGACTCAGATTATTCAAAATCTTGAAAAAGAGATGAAAGCGTTTGATAGATTTTCTAAGAAAGTGTATAATAAAAGTAGCAATATAGAAGGAGAAGTCTCATGGCAGTTAAAGATTTCATGACCCGTAAGGTAGTTTATATCAGTCCAGATACGACTGTAGCACACGCAGCAGATTTGATGCGCGAGCAAGGTTTGCACCGTTTACCTGTTATCGAAAACGATCAATTAGTCGGATTGGTAACAGAAGGAACCATCGCGGAAGCCAGCCCATCTAAAGCAACCAGTCTCTCTATCTATGAGATGAATTATCTTCTGAATAAAACCAAAGTAAAAGATGTAATGATTCGAGATGTCGTGACGGTTTCTGGCTATGCTAGTCTAGAAGATGCGACCTACCTGATGCTGAAAAATAAAATTGGGATATTACCAGTCGTAGACAATCATCAGGTCTACGGCGTCATTACAGACCGCGATGTTTTTCAGGCTTTCTTGGAAATCGCTGGATACGGAGAAGAGGGGATTCGCGTTCGTTTCATTACAGAAAATGAAGTAGGAGTGCTGGGAAAAATTGTAGCTCTAATTGTAGAAGAGGATTTAAATATTTCCCATACTGTTAACATTCCACGTAAGGATGGCAAGGTCGTTATCGAAGTTCAAATTGATGGAAAAATCGATTTAACTGCATTAAAGGACAAGTTTGAAAAAGAAGGAATTCAAGTGGAGGAGATCACTCATACCTCTGCTAAAGTCCTTTAAACAAGAGGCTTTAGAGCCTCTTTTCTTTTGCCGTCAAAAGCGGTGAAAAGCAAAATATGGAAAGAAATGAGAGATTATGGTATAATAAAACGATATGAAAAGGAGTATCTATGGACATTTCAGAAATTCGTCAAAAAATTGACGCAAATCGTGAAAAATTAGCTTCTTTCAGGGGGTCTCTTTGACCTCGAAGGCTTAGAGGAAGAGATTGCCATCTTGGAAAACAAGATGACAGAACCTGATTTTTGGAACGATAATATCGCGGCCCAAAAAACGTCGCAAGAATTAAATGAATTAAAAAACACCTACAACACCTTCCGTAAAATGGAAGAGTTGCAGGATGAAGTTGAGATTTTATTGGACTTTTTAGCAGAAGACGAGTCAGTCCATGATGAACTGGTCGAACAGTTGACAGAACTGGATAAGATGATGACCAGCTACGAGATGACCCTTCTCTTGTCAGAACCTTATGACCATAATAATGCAATCTTAGAAATCCATCCAGGATCTGGTGGTACTGAGGCACAGGACTGGGGCGATATGTTGCTTCGTATGTATACTCGTTATGGAAATGCCAAAGGCTTTAAAGTAGAAGTCTTGGATTACCAGGCTGGTGATGAAGCAGGTATCAAGTCTGTGACCTTGTCTTTTGAAGGCCCCAATGCATACGGCCTACTTAAATCAGAAATGGGTGTTCACCGTTTGGTCCGTATTTCGCCATTTGACTCTGCCAAACGCCGCCATACTTCATTTACATCCGTAGAGGTTATGCCTGAGTTGGATGATACCATCGAAGTGGAGATTCGTGAAGATGATATCAAAATGGATACCTTCCGTTCAGGTGGTGCTGGTGGACAAAACGTCAATAAGGTTTCAACAGGTGTGCGTTTGACACACATTCCTACGGGAACTGTCGTCCAATCAACGGTCGATCGTACCCAGTATGGAAATAGAGATCGTGCCATGAAGATGTTGCAGGCTAAGCTCTATCAAATGGAGCAAGAAAAGAAAGCTGCGGAAGTTGATTCCCTTAAAGGTGAGAAAAAAGAAATCACATGGGGAAGCCAAATCCGTTCATATGTTTTCACGCCTTATACTATGGTAAAAGATCACCGTACAAGCTTTGAAGTTGCTCAGGTAGATAAGGTGATGGATGGAGACCTTGATGGTTTTATCGATGCCTACCTCAAGTGGCGAATCAGCTAAGATAGAAAGGAACTCATATGTCAATCATTGAAATGAGAGATGTTGTCAAAAAGTATGACAATGGAACGACTGCCCTGCGTGGTGTATCTGTTACCATTGAACCAGGAGAGTTTGCCTATATCGTAGGACCTTCTGGGGCAGGTAAGTCAACCTTTATTCGAGCTTTATACCGAGAAGTAAAGATCGAAAAAGGAAGCCTAACAGTTGCAGGCTTTAATTTAGTTAAAATTAAGAAGAAAGATGTCCCACTGCTACGTCGTAGTGTCGGGGTAGTCTTTCAGGATTACAAACTTTTGCCTAAGAAGACCGTTTATGAGAATATTGCCTATGCAATGGAAGTAATCGGTGAGAGCCGTCGCAACATCAAAAAACGTGTTATGGAAGTATTGGACCTGGTTGGTTTGAAACATAAGGTTCGCTCTTTCCCTAATGAACTCTCAGGTGGAGAGCAGCAACGGATTGCGATTGCTCGCGCGATTGTCAACAATCCTAAGGTATTGATTGCCGATGAGCCAACAGGAAACTTGGACCCAGATAATTCATGGGAAATTATGAATCTGTTGGAACGCATCAATCTCCAAGGTACTACTGTCTTGATGGCAACCCACAATAGCCAGATTGTAAATACCTTGCGCCACCGTGTCATTGCCATTGAAAATGGCCGTGTCGTTCGTGACGAAGCTAAAGGAGAATATGGATACGATGATTAGTAGATTTTTTCGCCATTTATTTGAATCATTAAAAAGTTTAAAACGAAATGGCTGGATGACAGTAGCAGCAGTGAGTTCGGTTATGATTACCTTAACACTCGTTGCCCTGTTTGCATCTGTAATTTTTAATACAGCAAAACTGGCTACCGACATTGAAAACAACGTTCGGGTCATGGTTTACATTCGTAAGGATGTAGCTGATAACAGTGAAACGATTGAAAAAGAAGGTCAGACAGTTACCAATAATGACTACCACAAGGTTTATGATGCTTTGAAAGCTATGCCTGCTGTTAAGAGTGTTACCTTCTCAAGTAAAGAAGAACAGTACGAAAAACTAACGGAAACAATGGGTGACGATTGGAAGGTCTTTGAAGGGGATGCAAACCCTCTCTATGATGCCTATATCGTCGATACAAATTCTCCGAGTGATGTTAAAACGGTAGCTGAAGAAGCTAAGAAAATTGAGGGAGTATCAGAGGTTCAAGATGGTGGAGCCAACACTCAACGACTTTTTGAACTAGCTTCCTTTATCCGTGTTTGGGGATTGGTTATTGCAGGGCTCTTGATTTTTATTGCAGTCTTCCTCATTTCCAATACCATTCGTATCACTATTATTTCACGTAGTCGTGAGATTCAGATCATGCGTCTTGTAGGAGCGAAAAATGGCTATATCCGTGGTCCATTCTTGCTAGAAGGTGCTTTTATTGGCTTGCTTGGTGCAGCAATTCCTTCAGTCCTTGTATTCTTTGTTTACAATATGGTTTATCAATCGGTCAATAAATCCTTGGTAGGTCAAAACTTGTCAATGATTACGCCAGATGTGTTTATCCCTTTGATGACAGTTCTATTATTTATAATCGGAATTTTCATTGGTTCAATTGGCTCAGGGATTTCCATGCGTCGATTCTTGAAGATCTAGTTGGATTTAAATGCAAATTGCAGAACAAATCAGAAAAATAATACATATTTAAAAGAGAAGTTTTCGTAAACTTCTCTTTTTCTTTTTTAAAAATTAAAAAAAATAGACAATTTTTTTATAAAAGCCTTTACAAAAAAAATAAAAGTGGTATAATTAATACATAACCAAATGCAAACGTTTTCGTAAAACGTTTGCCTAAATAAAATAAAGGAGATTTGAATGATGAAAGCTACATTCAAAAATGTCTTGTCTTTCGAATTTTGGCAAAAATTCGGTAAGGCTTTAATGGTGGTTATCGCCGTTATGCCAGCGGCGGGATTGATGATCTCAATCGGTAAATCAATCGTGATGATCGACCCAAACCTTGCTCCTCTAGTGATTACAGGTGGAATCCTTGAGCAAATTGGTTGGGGGGTTATCGGTAACCTTCATATCTTGTTTGCCCTTGCTATTGGGGGAAGCTGGGCAAAAGAACGTGCAGGTGGTGCATTTGCAGCTGGACTTGCCTTTATCTTGATTAACCGTATCACAGGTGCTATCTTCGGTGTTACAGGTGATATGTTGAAAAACCCTGAAGCAATGGTTACTACCTTCTTTGGTGGTTCAATCAAGGTTGCTGACTACTTTATCAGCGTTCTTGAGGCACCAGCTCTTAACATGGGGGTTTTCGTAGGGATTATCTCTGGTTTTGTTGGGGCAACAGCTTATAACAAATACTACAACTTCCGTAAACTTCCTGATGCCCTTTCATTCTTCAATGGTAAACGTTTCGTACCATTCGTCGTTATTCTTCGTTCAGCTATTGCTGCAATTCTACTTGCTGCCTTTTGGCCAGTAGTTCAAACAGGTATCAACAACTTCGGTATTTGGATTGCCAACTCACAAGAAACTGCTCCAGTCCTTGCACCATTCTTGTATGGTACTTTGGAACGTTTGCTCTTGCCATTCGGTCTTCACCACATGTTGACAATCCCAATGAACTATACAGCTCTTGGTGGAACATACGAAGTGTTAACTGGTGCAGCAAAAGGAACACAAGTATTTGGTCAAGATCCACTTTGGCTTGCATGGGTAACTGACCTTGTTAACCTTAAAGGTTCAAATGCTGACCAATACCAACACCTTCTTACAACAGTCACTCCAGCTCGTTTCAAAGTTGGACAAATGATCGGTTCATTTGGTATCTTGATGGGTGTCATCGTTGCTATCTACCGCAATGTTGATGCTGACAAGAAACACCAATACAAGGGTATGATGATTGCGACAGCCCTTGCAACATTCTTGACAGGGGTTACTGAACCTATCGAGTATATGTTCATGTTCATCGCAACACCGCTTTACCTTGTTTATTCAGTAGTTCAAGGTGCTGCCTTTGCTATGGCAGATATTGTTCACCTTCGTGTCCACTCATTCGGTTCAATTGAATTCTTGACTCGTACACCATTGGCAATTAATGCTGGTATTGGTATGGATATCGTTAACTTTATCTGGGTAACTGTTCTCTTTGCGGTTATCATGTACTTCATTGCCAACTTCATGATCAAGAAATTCAACTACGCAACTCCAGGACGTAACGGAAACTACGAAACAGCTGAAGGAGCATCAGAAGAAGCAGCTCCTGGAACTCCAAAAGTGGCAGCAGCTTCTCAAGCCGTAAACATCATTAACCTTCTTGGTGGTCGTGCAAATATCGTAGATGTGGATGCATGTATGACTCGTCTTCGTGTAACTGTTAAAGACGCAGATCGCGTTGGTACTGAGGAACAATGGAAAGCAGAAGGAGCTATGGGTCTTGTCATGAAAGGACAAGGTGTCCAAGCTATCTACGGACCAAAAGCTGACGTATTGAAATCTGATATCCAAGATATCCTTGACTCAGGTGAAGTAATTCCTGAAACTCTTCCAAGTCAAATGACAGAAACTCAACAAAATACTGTCCATTTCAAAGGTGTAACTGAGGAAGTTTACTCAGTAGCTGACGGCCAAGTTGTTGCCTTGGAACAAGTGGAAGATCCAGTTTTTGCTCAAAAAATGATGGGTGATGGATTTGCAGTAGAGCCAGCAAATGGAAATATTGTATCTCCAGTTACTGGTACTGTATCAAGTATCTTCCCAACAAAACACGCTCTTGGTCTTGTCACTGACTCAGGTCTTGAAGTGCTTGTTCATATTGGTTTGGATACAGTAAGTCTTGAAGGAAAACCATTTACTGTTCATGTCTCTGAAGGACAAAAAGTGGTTGCTGGTGATCTTCTTGTCACAGCTGACTTAGATGCTATTCGAGAAGCAGGACGCAAAACATCAACAGTGGTTGTCTTCACAAATGGTGATGTCCTTAAATCAGTTAAATTAGAACAAACAGGTTCTCTTGCAGCTAAAACAGCAGTTGCTAAAGTAGAATTGTAATATACTTGGGGTTGGAAGCTGTTTTCCAACCTCTTGTTTTAGGAGAAAAGCATGAAATTTCTAACACTCAATACCCACAGTTGGATGGAGAAGGAAGCAGAGGAAAAATTCCAAATCTTACTCCAAGACATTCTTGATAAGGATTATGATTTGATTTGTTTCCAAGAAATCAATCAGGAAATCACTTCTCCTGAGGTGGAGGTTAATGACCTCTATCAAGCTTTGCCAGCGGCAGAACCTATTCATCAGGATCACTATGTACGACTTCTGGTTGAAAAATTGGCTGAGAAAGGGAAAAACTACTACTGGACTTGGGCTTACAATCATGTTGGCTATGACCGCTACCATGAAGGTGTAGCTATCTTATCTAAGACACCTATTAAGGCGCGTGAGATTTTAGTGTCAGATGTAGATGATCCGACAGACTACCATACTCGTCGCGTTGCCTTGGCTGAGACAGAGGTTGAAGGTAAGGAACTTGCTCTTGCAAGCGTTCATCTCTCTTGGTGGGATAAAGGTTTCCAAGAAGAATGGGCACGATTTGAGGCTGTACTAAAAGAGTTGAACAAACCTCTGATTTTAGCAGGTGATTTTAATAATCCAGCTGGTCAGGAAGGCTATCAAGCGATTTTAGCTAGCCCATTAGGATTACAAGACGCGTTTGAAGTTGCGAAAGAAAGAAGTGGTAGCTATACCGTTCCACCAGAAATTGATGGTTGGAAAGGCAATACTGAACCGCTACGAATCGACTACGTCTTTACGACCAAAGAGTTAGAAGTAGAGAGTTTACAAGTAGTTTTTGATGGCCAAAATAGTCCACAAGTCAGTGATCATTATGGTTTGAATGCTGTATTGACCTGGAAATAATGAAAGAGGTTGGAACCAGAGAGTTCCAACCTTTTAATCTATTCGAATCTTTACTACAGGAATGAGACTCAAATGGGACTACTGCAATAGGACAAAATATGATATAATTGAAAGGATAGAATCGAGGATAGTATGTCATTTAAGAAATTTCAATTTAAAAGTTATATAGTAGAAGCCTTGGAGGAGTTGAAATTCACAACTCCAACAGAGGTACAAGAAAAATTAATCCCTATTGTATTGGCAGGTCGTGATTTGGTGGGCGAGTCGAAAACTGGTTCAGGAAAGACTCATACTTTCTTATTACCCATTTTCCAGCAATTAGATGAAACTAGCGATAGTGTGCAAGCGGTCATTACTGCACCAAGTCGTGAGTTGGCCACTCAAATATACCAAGCAGCTCGTCAGATTGCAGCTCACTCAGATGTCGAAGTTCGTGTGGTTAATTATGTAGGTGGTACGGATAAGGCTCGTCAGATTGAAAAACTTGCCAGCAACCAACCACATATCGTTATCGGAACGCCGGGTCGTATCTATGACTTGGTCAAATCTGGTGATTTGGCTATTCACAAGGCCAAGACCTTTGTAGTTGATGAAGCCGATATGACCTTGGATATGGGATTCTTGGAAACCGTTGATAAGATTGCAGGGAGCCTTCCAAAAGACTTGCAATTCATGGTCTTTTCAGCAACTATTCCACAAAAATTGCAACCGTTCTTGAAAAAATACTTGTCAAATCCTGTCATGGAAAAAATCAAGACTAAAACAGTTATCTCAGATACGATCGATAATTGGTTGATTTCGACCAAGGGCCGTGATAAAAACGCTCAAATATACCAGCTGACTAAGTTGATGCAGCCTTATTTAGCAATGATTTTTGTTAACACAAAAACGCGTGCTGATGAATTGCATGCCTATTTGACTGCTCAAGGATTGAAGGTAGCTAAGATTCATGGAGATATTGCTCCTCGTGAACGCAAGCGAATCATGAACCAGGTGAAGAACCTTGATTTTGAGTACATTGTTGCAACAGACTTGGCAGCGCGTGGAATTGACATTGAAGGGGTCAGCCATGTTATCAATGATGCCATTCCGCAAGACTTGTCCTTCTTTGTTCACCGTGTTGGACGAACTGGGCGCAACGGACTGCCTGGTACAGCGATTACCCTTTACCAGCCTAGTGATGACTCGGATATCCGTGAGTTGGAGAAATTAGGGATCAAGTTTACTCCTAAGATGGTCAAAGACGGAGAGTTTCAAGATACCTATGACCGTGATCGTCGTGCTAATCGTGAAAAGAAGCAGGATAAGCTTGATATTGAAATGATTGGCTTGGTTAAAAAGAAAAAGAAAAAAGTCAAACCTGGCTATAAGAAGAAGATTCAATGGGCGGTGGATGAAAAACGCCGCAAAACCAAGCGTGCTGAAAATCGCGCACGTGGCCGTGCAGAGCGTAAAGCTAAACGCCAAACATTTTAAAAACTCAGTAGAATCAGGTGATTCTACTGAGTTTTTATTTCCGGAAATATTCAAAGGAGATAATAATTATATATTTTAAATAATTTGATTTATAAAACAGTAATTGCTTTAAAACCTTTTTTAGAGCAATATTTTATTGAAATCATAAGGAAAAAAATTGAAAACTATACAAAATTGTGTTATCATACTATAAAACAATCGGATTATATCATTTGATCCGTGAAAAGAAAAGGGGACTTCTATGGATAAATCATTTATGAAACAACAACGTTTTTCATTCCGTAAAATGAAAGTTGGGTTGGCTTCTGTAGCAATTTTGTTTGCTTTTGCTCAGGTCGGACAAGTGTCTGCAGATGAAACAACACAACCGGCATCTGCTGCAACTGGAACAGTAAAGAAAACCGAAGCAAATAAATCGGCAGTCGAAGCTGCTGTAGCAGAAATTAAAGCTGATGAGGCGAAACCAGTCGTTAACCAATCAGATGCAAAACCTGGAGAACTTGTTGATGTTTCTAAGAAGGTTTCACCTATTGACGTGAAAGAACGCCAAGAAGGTGATCAAAAGATTCATGAAGAAACTGCAACAGTTGAAGTCACAAAGACAGAAGTGGCACCTGTAAAAAGTGAAGAACTTCCTGCTCCAAAGACTGAAACAACTGAGAGTACAGTGAGTGGGAAAGATGAAGATGGAAATTCTTATACCCAATATGAACGTGTTGATAAAACAACTACAGTCGAAATCAAGAAAGCGACAAGAACGATTTCAAAATCTAACTCTGCCGATATCGTTTTTGTTGTTGACCGTTCAGCATCTATGTCTCGAACTATTGACACTGTCCGTAACAATATCAATGAGTTTGCAAGAAATCTTGCTAAAGATGGAGTAGCAGCACGTTTTGGATTAGCTACCTTTAGTGATGAAGTATATGGACGTATAGGTGGATTAGCAGATGAGGGTACAATTTTAACAAAATTTAATGAATCTTATTTTACCTCTGACCCAGCTGAGCTTGAAAAAGCCTTAGCAGGCATTAAGCTTGCACATGGTGGAGACTTCCCTGAAACATCTACACCTACTCTTACACAAATTGTTTCAACCTACGACTGGTCTAAGTCACCTAAAAATAAAAAGTTTGTCGTATTGTTGACAGATGCTCCAATGAAGGAGGATCCTTCAATTCCAACGATGGCGAATACTCTTGCGTCTTTGAAAGCCGCAAAAATCGAAAGAATTGTTGCAACTTCGACAGGGACCGATATTAGCTATAAAGATTTTGTATCTGAAGGTCGATTAATGCATATTAATCGTAACTTGGCTGATTCTTTAACTAAGGATGCAACTACATGGATTGTTGAAACTGTGACTGAAGGACACAATTACAAGGTAACGAAAGATAATTACCAATTTTACCTAGAACGTCGTACAACACTACCTATTGCTCAGACAGGAAGTGCGACTCCAACTACCACAGTTCCAGTAGCTACAGCTTATAAAAAAGAAGTGACGAAACTCCCTGATACAGGAAGTAATGATACAGCGAACTATGGTATTGTGGGACTTGGCCTCCTAATGGCTGGACTTGGCTTAACTGTAAGCAATAGAAAGTCTAAGGAACAGTAAACCTAACTGGAAGATTGTTTGTAAGAACATTGTCATAAAAAAATAGGTAGTTTGTAGATGAAGTATGCAGATAAGCATAGGTATGACCTTCTGTATTATGGAGCACAAGCCGAAATTTTATGACGAGAAAAGAGCCGTAAGGTTCTTTTTTCGATTTCGAGAAAATACTGCAAAAAAAAGTAAAAAGTGGTATAATGATAAGGTTATATAGTCCCGATAAGATGGTAGAAATTTCTATCAGTACTTTGTAACTCGCAAAGAATGACGGCTCCAAAGTCGCTCGTCCTTCTACGGTTGCCGCTATAAGGCGGTCACCCTATGCGCCTTACTAGCTTCAGAAATAAAAAAGTATCGTTTTTATTTCTTTCGCGTCGTAACTCTTAGACTATAGAAATACCTATCAGTACTTTGTAACTCTATAACAATATTTTTTAAGGGGGGACATTTTTATGTCAGAACGTAAATTATTCACGTCTGAATCTGTATCTGAGGGGCATCCGGATAAGATTGCAGACCAAATTTCAGATGCTATTTTGGATGCTATTTTAGCAAAGGACCCAGAAGCGCACGTTGCTGCTGAGACTGCTGTGTATACTGGTTCCGTCCATGTTTTTGGTGAAATTTCTACACATGCCTATGTAGATATTAACCGTGTGGTTCGTGATACCATTGCAGAGATTGGTTATACCAATACAGAGTATGGTTTTTCTGCGGAGACAGTGGGAGTTCATCCGTCACTTGTTGAGCAGTCACCAGATATCGCCCAAGGTGTTAACGAAGCCTTGGAGGTTCGTGGGAATGCAGATCAAGATCCGCTTGACTTGATTGGTGCTGGAGACCAAGGTCTCATGTTTGGGTTTGCAGTGGATGAGACAGAAGAACTCATGCCATTACCAATCTCACTCAGCCACAAGCTGGTTCGTCGTTTGGCAGAACTTCGTAAATCTCGTGAAATCAGCTATCTTCGTCCAGATGCTAAATCACAAGTTACAGTTGAATATGATGAAAATGACCGTCCGGTACGTGTGGACACAGTCGTGATTTCAACTCAGCACGATCCAGAAGTTAGCAATGAACAAATTCACAATGATGTGATTAGCAAGGTTATCAAAGAGGTGATCCCGGCTTCTTACTTGGATGAACAAACCAAATTCTTCATCAATCCGACTGGTCGCTTTGTAATCGGTGGACCTCAAGGGGACTCAGGCTTGACTGGTCGTAAGATCATCGTGGATACCTATGGTGGCTACTCTCGCCATGGTGGTGGTGCCTTCTCTGGTAAGGATGCGACGAAGGTGGACCGTTCAGCCTCTTATGCAGCTCGCTACATTGCCAAGAACATCGTTGCAGCAGGTCTTGCTAAGAAGGCAGAAGTGCAATTGGCCTATGCCATCGGTGTGGCCCAGCCTGTTTCTGTTCGTATCGATACTTTTGGTACAGGAACAGTAGCTGAAAGCAAGCTTGAAAAAGCAGCGCGTCAAATCTTTGACCTTCGCCCTGCAGGAATTATCCAAATGCTGGATCTCAAACGTCCAATTTACCGTCAAACAGCGGCTTATGGACACATGGGACGTACAGATATTGACCTTCCTTGGGAACGTTTGGACAAGGTAGACGCTTTGAAAGAAGCTGTGAAATAAAACTAAAAGATTGGTAGAAACTACCAATCTTTTTTTGCAAAAGAAAACCAGCTTTTGGCTGGTCTTCTTATTTTATAGGGATTGAAATCTCAATCAATTTATCAGAATAAAGCGTCTTGATATTAGCTTCATCGATATTATCTTTATCGATTTTGCGTTTCAAGAAGAAGTCTTGGATAGTTTCGATTTCAGGTTCACGAATAGCACGGTGTTTGTTGGAAATGAGGATTTCATAGTGAAGCGGGGCTTGTGTGAAAACTACATCTGTGTTTCCAGCAGAATAGACCTCAACAAGAGTTGCGTCTGTACTTTCTAATTGGCTTTTAACAAGTTGCGAGTGTGAATTAGTCGTATTGATAAGCTTCATAACAGTTCCTCCGATTTTCTAACTCTATTATAGCACTTTTTGGATAAAATCGTGTATTTTAGTCAATTCTATGCTGGATTTTCCAAGCTTCTATTCCCCATTTGTGGCTACCACGTTTGAGTTTTTCAATTGCTTCATCAATAGGAAACCAAGCAATATGATTAAAATCTTCCAAAGGTTTTTGTACTTCTTGGAAAGAAGTAGCTTCATAGAGATAAGCTGGATTGTAGTAGTAGGTGTCACGGTGGCGAGAGTAGAAATACTCATCAGCTTGCCCATAATAGGTTCCAATCTCAGCTGTAAAGCCAAGTTCTTCGATTAGTTCTCTCTTCAGTGCTTCTTGATGGTTTTCTCCTGCTTCAATCTCTCCACCAGGCAGGAACCAAGCACCATTGGGAGCTTGAACTAGGACAATTTGTTTTTTTTCTGCATCCGGAATAACTGCGTATACACCATAGCGTGGCTGGTAGGTCACATTCTCTTTTTTATCGCCAAAAGTTGGGTTTGCCATTGCATTTTCCTCATTCTCTAGTATCTTTATTATTATCATAATGGACGAGGGGCTAGCTGTCAAGGTTTTGCATTTATTTTAGTAAAAAAGGTGCAGAAAATGATAGACTTTCTGCACTTGTTATATAGATTTATTCTTCTATTTCAGAAGCAATCTCTTCTGTTTTCTCAGTTTTTTTGGCAGATTTGATTTGAATATTGCCATTGCTTGTCATGACTGCCTTGAGGCCTTTCTCACTTGGATTTTCAAGGTAGTAGTCTGTGATGGCATCCTCGATATGGTCTTGAATGGTGCGGCGGAGTGGGCGCGCCCCCATTTTTGGATCATATCCCAAGTCAACCAACTTTTCCTTGACCTTGTCTGTCACATCGAGGTGGATATTGTTGCTAGAGAGGCGTTTGTTGACATCCGCTAGCATGAGTTCGACGATTTGGAGAAGGTTGTCCTTGCTGAGAGGTTTAAATTCGATGATGCCGTCAAAACGGTTCATAAACTCAGGACTAAAGAAGTTACCGAGTTCACCGAGAACAGAATTAGTACGTCCTTCACGAGCAGCTCCAAAACCAACACTGGCTTCGGCCTTACCCGTACCGGCATTCGAGGTCATGATAATGATAGCATCCTTAAAGCTAACTGTTCGTCCTTGCCCATCTGTCAAACGACCATCGTCCAAGACTTGAAGGAACATGTGCATCACATCTGGATGGGCTTTCTCGACCTCATCGAGAAGGATGAGAGAATATGGATTGCGACGAACTTTTTCCGTTAACTGACCAGCTTCATCATAACCGACATAACCTGGAGGGGCTCCGACCAATTTAGCCACACTGTGTTTTTCCATGTATTCACTCATATCAAAGCGAATCATGCTATCAGCAGAACCAAAGAGTTCAATGGCTAGTTGTTTGGAAAGTTCTGTCTTACCGACACCAGTTGGTCCGACAAAGAGGAAACTTCCGATTGGTCGGTTAGGAGTTCCAAGTCCAACACGATTACGACGGATGGCTTTGGCAATCTTATCGACAGCTTCATCTTGCCCAATGACATGAGCTTTGAGGTCGTCTGCTAGATGGATGAGTTGAGACTGTTCTTTTTCTTTTAGCTCCCCAACAGGGATATTGGTTTTCTGCTCAATGATATGTTCAATGGTTTTCTCACTGATGATAGGAGTATCCTGATCAGTCACCTTGTTTTTCTGCATTTCCTTGTACTTGGCAATCTGATCTCGGAAATAGGCAGCTTTTTCAAAGTCTTCCTCTCGAGTAGCTTGAGACTTGAGATTTTCAGCTTCGATTAAACGCTGGTCAATCACTTTAGGATCAACAAAGTTCAGTGTCAGATTCATCTTAGAACCAGCTTCATCCAATAAGTCAATAGCCTTGTCTGGCAAGAAGCGATCTTGGATATAGCGATTGGAAAGATTTGCAGCAGCTTCGATAGCAGCATCAGTATACTTGACGTGATGGTAGTCTTCGTATTTCTTTTGAACCCCTTTAAGGATGATAATGGTTTCTTCGACAGTTGGTTCATCTACCTTGACAGGCTGCATACGGCGCTCTAGGGCAGCATCTTTTTCAATGATACGGTATTCATTGAGAGTAGTGGCACCGACCATTTGCAATTCACCACGGGCAAGGGCTGGTTTGAGGATATTTCCTGCATCCATATTGCCATCGCCTGCTGACCCTGCACCAACAATTTCATGGATTTCGTCGATAAAGAGGATGATGTCCTCGCGTTTGCGAATTTCTTCCATGAGCTTTTGCATTCGTTCTTCAAATTGGCCTCGAATCCCTGTTCCTTGGACTAGACTGACCACATCCAGACGGATGACCTGCTTGCCTTGGAGTTTATGGGGAACATCGCCATCAACAATCTTCTGAGCTAGACCTTCAACAACGGCTGTTTTACCAACACCTGGTTCTCCGATAAGGACAGGGTTGTTCTTGGTTCGACGGTTGAGGATTTCGATAACGCGGATAATCTCTTCATCTCGACCAATAACAGGGTCAATATCTCCCCGACGAGCAATTTCAGTAATATTGATACCGTATTCCTCTAAGAGTCCTCTTTCTTGGCTAGGAGGAGTTTGAAGTGGACCGCGGTTTTGAGGCCCATAACCACCGCTTCCTCCGTATCCTCCACCAGATTGAGTTGGAGGGACGTTATTAGAAGAAGGTTTGAAATTGTTCAAATCATTGAAAAAGTCGCCGAAAGGATCAAAGTCATGATTATTTAAGTCAGTCATTCCTTTAAAGAGGGTATTATTTGGATCTGTTTTAATAATTTTATAGCAATTTTGACAGAGATCAATTTGCTTTTGCTGTCCATTGATATTGGTATACAGATGAATTGTTGAGTCGTTAATTTTACAGTTTTGACAGAGCATACATCTACCTCATTTCATTCTTATTCTTGGCCTAAGAAAAAGGTCAAGAATAGTCAAAGTTTTATACTCTCATTATAGCATGATTAAGGTGTAAAGCAAGTAAAAAGATTGGGAAGTGTTCGATTTTAAAAGAAGGATTTATGGAGAATAAAGCGACATTAAAGGTAAGAAAAAATCCCATTTGTGGTGACAAAAAGGATTCTCATTCATCGGGCCTTACTGCCCGTTGTTTTTATATTAGTAAAGGAGTTCGTAGATCTCCATTGCAATCAAATCAATGCTATCAAAGGTATAAGTTTCACGAGCCTCTACATCGCGAAGGGTGAAGAGTGATCCGTTTTCTTCGTCGTGGCTGTAGGCAACTTCTGCGACAACAACACCTTCACGTTCAAAATTACGTTTTAGATTTCCGCCATCTTTTGTCATAGCTTCTAGGCGGTTGATGATTCTAACCAAATGTGATTCCATTTTGATTCTCCTCCATTTCTTATCGTTTCTATTTTACCATAAACAAGAGGTAGTTGACTAGAAAAAAACTGTGATTTCTCTCTATTTCTCTATTCTATCAAGTTAATTGGTAAAATTAGAGAAAAAGGATTGCATTTTAATTCAATTCATGTTATAATCATACAATCTAATACATAGAAAGTTGACTGAATATGAATTTTTCTTTTTTACCAAAGTATTTACCATATTTTAACTATGGTGCTCTGATTACCGTATTGATTTCCATCCTTGTCGTCTGCTTAGGAACCATTATAGGTGTGTTACTGGCCTTTGCCCAACGTTCACGCTTTAAACCGCTCGTTTGGTTTGCAAATGTGTATGTTTGGATCTTCCGTGGAACTCCGATGATGGTTCAGATTATGATTGCCTTTGCTCTTATGCATATCAATGCTCCGACTATCCAAGTGGGAATTTTAGGAGTTGATCTTTCTCGTTTGATTCCTGGTATTCTGATTATTTCTATGAATAGTGGAGCTTACGTTTCAGAAACTGTTCGTGCGGGGATCAATGCGGTTCCTAAAGGGCAGTTAGAGGCCGCATACTCTCTTGGAATTCGTCCGAAAAATGCCATGCGTTATGTCATTTTGCCACAAGCTATCAAGAATATTCTTCCAGCGCTAGGAAATGAATTTATAACCATTATTAAGGATAGTTCCCTCTTGTCTGCGATTGGAGTGATGGAGTTGTGGAATGGTGCAACGACTGTAGCAACAACAACTTATTTACCGTTGACTCCCCTTTTATTTGCAGCCTTTTACTACTTGATTATGACCTCTGTTTTGACAGTGGCGTTGAAAGCATTTGAAAAACATATTGGACAAGGAGACAAGAAATAATGACAGAAACCTTGATTAAAATTGAAGAACTACATAAGTCTTTTGGGAAAAATGAAGTTTTAAAAGGCATCAACCTTGAGATTAAACGAGGAGAAGTTGTGGTCATTATCGGTCCATCAGGTAGTGGGAAGTCAACTCTCCTTCGTTCGATGAATCTTCTAGAAGAAGCAAGTAAAGGCAAGGTTATCTTTGAAGGAGTCGATATTACGGATAAGAAAAATGACCTTTTTGCTATGCGTGAAAAGATGGGTATGGTATTCCAACAATTCAACCTCTTTCCCAATATGACAGTGATGGAAAATATCACTTTGTCACCAATTAAAACCAAAGGTGAAAGCAAGGAAGTTGCGGAGAAAAGAGCACAGGAACTGTTAGAAAAAGTTGGCTTACCAGACAAGGCAACTGCTTATCCACAGAGTTTGTCAGGTGGCCAGCAACAACGGATTGCCATAGCACGTGGACTTGCTATGGAACCAGATGTTTTGCTCTTTGATGAGCCAACTTCAGCCCTAGACCCTGAGATGGTTGGAGAAGTTCTGGCTGTTATGCAAGACCTTGCCAAATCAGGGATGACTATGGTGATTGTGACGCATGAAATGGGCTTTGCGCGTGAGGTAGCAGACCGTGTTATCTTTATGGCAGATGGAGTTGTTGTCGAAGATGGAACTCCAGGAGAGATTTTCGATCAAACAAAAGAACAACGGACCAAGGAATTTTTGAGTAAGGTTTTGTAAGATCTCATTTTTAGAAGAAATGGAGTAGGCATCATGGCTTCCAGTAAAGAATATTTAGATTTTATTCTCGAACAGCTATCAGAGCTAGAGGAGATGAGTTATCGTCCAATGATGGGAGAGTTTATCCTTTATTATCGTGGGAAGATTATTGGAGGCATTTATGATAATCGTCTGTTACTGAAGCCTGTGAAGCTGGTCTTGGATCAGCTGGGACAGACTAGGCTTGAACGTCCTTATGAAGGAGCTAAGGAGATGATTTTGATAGAAGACATTGAAGATAAGTCATGTCTAACGAGATTAATCAAGGAGATGTATGAAGTCTTACCGGCTCCAAAAGTCAAAAAGAAAGCCTGACAAGTTTACTTAGTATAAATAAGCATAAAAGCTCGATAAGGGCTTTTTCTTATAGTTTCAGACTATAAGGTCCATTAGGCAAGAAGTGTTAGAATGGTGAGTTATTTTTTGATATAATAGAGGATATTTGATAGAAAAGAGAAGAGATATGACTCAGATTATCGATGGGAAGGCTCTTGCGGCTAAGTTACAAGGACAGTTGGCTGAAAAGACGGCCAAACTAAAAGAAGAAACAGGTTTAGTTCCAGGATTGGTGGTGATTTTGGTGGGGGACAATCCTGCCAGCCAAGTCTACGTTCGCAACAAGGAACGGTCAGCTCTCGCTGCTGGCTTCCGTAGTGAAGTAGTGCGAGTTCCAGAGACCATTACCCAAGCGGAATTGTTAGACTTGATTGCCAAATACAATCAAGATCCAGCTTGGCATGGGATTTTGGTCCAGTTACCTTTGCCAAAACATATTGACGAAGAGGCAGTTTTATTAGCCATTGACCCCGAAAAAGACGTGGATGGTTTCCACCCCCTAAACATGGGGCGTCTCTGGTCTGGTCATCCAGTTATGATTCCTTCGACACCTGCAGGAATTATGGAGATGTTTCATGAGTATGGGATTGAGCTGGAAGGAAAAAATGCGGTTGTTATCGGTCGCTCAAATATCGTTGGGAAACCAATGGCTCAGCTTCTTTTGGCTAAGAATGCGACTGTGACCTTGACACACTCACGCACCCATCATCTTGCCAAGGTGGCTGCTAAGGCAGATATTCTTGTCGTTGCAATCGGTCGTGCTAAGTTTGTGACAGCTGACTTTGTCAAACCTGGCGCGGTTGTCATTGACGTTGGGATGAACCGAGATGAAAATGGCAAGCTTTGTGGAGATGTTGAATATGATGCGGTTGCCCCACTTGCCAGTCATATCACACCTGTACCGGGTGGAGTTGGACCTATGACTATTACCATGCTAATGGAGCAAACCTATCAGGCAGCGCTTCGAACACTAAACAAGGACTAGGAAGATGAAATTCGTATTTGACCTGGATGGAACGCTATCTTTTGACTACATGACCATTGATGAGGAGATTCAGCAGGTTCTTTTAAAGGCTGAAGATTATGGACATGAGCTTGTGTTTGTCTCAGCCCGCTCTTATCGGGATTGCTTGGGTTTATTAGGTTCTGAACTCAGTCAGCGCTTGGTCATAGGGTTGAATGGTGGCGTAGCCTATCATCTAGGGAAGGCTATCTTCGAAAGGAATCTTGATGCTAGAGTTTATCAGGCGCTAGTGGATTATTGCCAGACCTATAATCTCCCTTTCTTTGCAGATGATTGCTTTGACTACAGTGGTCAGATTGTAGAAAAAATTCCATTTATCTCCAGTGTGGATCCCCTAAAGGTGGCTCGTCATCAGAAACTTGAGGACTTAGGGACTCCGATTAAGGTAGTCATCTATATGGGTGACCATGAGGATTTGCTTGATGATCTGCTTGGTCAGCTAGAAAGACTAGGACAGGCTCATCTCTCCTATCATGCGCATGAAAAGTGCCTTTATGTTAATCCCTTGGATACTCATAAGGCGACAACTGTTGAAAAGTTATGTGGGGAGAACTTCATCGCCTTTGGAAATGACCAAAACGATATTGAATTGTTTAAAACGTCTCTTTATTCAGTCCAGATAGGAGACTTTGCTGGCCTTACTCCATATGCAGATGACACGTTAGAGCTAAAAGGAGAACCTTCTCCAGCAGTGGCAGCTAAAATCTTACAGACCTTTGCGGAATTTAAGGGAAAATAGTGTAGAAGGAGGTTTGCCCCTCCTTTTGTAGTATAATGGAGTGAGAGGAAAAATCGATGAAAGTGATTGATCAAACTTTATTAGAAAAAGTTATTATTGAACGTTGTCGTCACAGCCATAAGGGAGATTACGGTCGCCTGCTCTTGCTGGGAGGGACCTATCCTTATGGGGGAGCTATCATCATGTCAGCCATTGCAGCTGTCAAAAGCGGGGCAGGGTTGGTGACTGTTGGCACGGATAAGGAAAATATTCCGGCTCTGCACAGTCATTTACCTGAGGCCATGGCATTTTCTCTTCAAGATCAGCAATTGTTAAAAGAGCAGTTGGAAAAGGCAGAAGTTGTCTTGCTAGGTCCGGGTTTGCGAGAGGATGCATTCGGAGAAGAACTCGTAAAACGGGTCTTTGACAGCCTTAGAAAAGACCAGATTTTGATTGCAGATGGCGGTGCTTTGGGCATCTTAGCAAAAGCTCATTTGACATTCCCATCTAGTCAGCTCATCCTAACCCCACACCAAAAGGAATGGGAAAGACTGTCTGGTATAGTTCTTGACCATCAAAATACAGAGGCGACTGCTAGGGCTCTTTCTGCTTTTCCTCAAAGGACGATTCTAGTCGAGAAGGGTTCAGCGACTCGTATCTGGAAAGCTGGTCAGTCTGAATATTATCAGTTACAGGTTGGAGGTCCCTATCAAGCAACTGGTGGGATGGGAGATACTCTGGCTGGGATGATTGCAGGTTTTGCAGGTCAGTTTCACCAAGTCAGTCTCTATGAGAGAGTGGTGGCAGCAACTCACCTTCATTCAGCTATTGCGCAAGAACTAGCTCAAGAAAACTACCTTGTCTTGCCTACCGAAATTAGTAAAGCTCTTCCGAAAACAATGAAAAAAATATCTCAAAAAGGCAGCTAATACCTTGGTTGCCTTTTTATGTTGATGTAGCTTTGTTGATAAGGTTTTCAAATACCTCAGAACTAGCGACCAACTGCTGAACTTGCGTGAAATTCTCACTTTTAAGGTCTTGATTTTTACTCAAACTCGCAAGGAAAGCGAGATTGTTATCAAAGTTGAGGGGTGTCAAATCATGCTTTTTTTGATATAATTTTAATGATGAATGCGAGAAATGATCGGTATGTGGTCGTTGATTTAGAGGCGACCAGCACCGGAAGCAAGGCAAAAATTATTCAAGTAGGCATTGTGGTGATTGAGAATGGTGAAATCATTGATCAGTATGCGACCGATGTCAATCCCCATGAACCCTTGGATTCTCATATCAAAGAATTAACGGGTCTGACCGATCAGCGTTTGGCTGCGGCACCAGAGTTTTCTCAGGTGGCCGGAAAAATTTTTGAATTGGTTAAGGACGGTATTTTTGTTGCGCACAATGTACAGTTTGATGCCAACCTTCTTGCAGAATTTCTCTTTTTTGAAGGATATGAATTGCGTACACCGCGGGTGGATACAGTTGAGCTTGCCCAAGTTCTATATCCTCAGTTTGAAAAGTATAACTTAGGTATCCTTTGTCAAGAGTTGGGCATTGAGCTGGAACATGCCCATACTGCCCTGTCAGATGCTCAGGCAACAGCTGAACTCTTGCTCTACATGCGTCAAAAACTATTTGAGTTACCAAAAGGGCTCTTAGAAAGCTTGCTAAAACTTGCAGACAACCTTCTCTATGAAAGTTATCTGGTGATTGAGGAGGTCTATCAGCAACAATCTCTCTTATCTTCGCCCGACTTGATGGAACTTCATGGGCTTTTCCTCAGAAAGGAAAGCAAAGCCTTAGTCCCACAAAAGTTATCCAAAGACTTTGCTAAAAACATTTCTTTATTGGGGCTGGAGGAACGTCCACAGCAGCTGGATTTTGCGGAGAAGGTTGAGCAATTATTGGAAGAACACCAAACTTCCTTTATCCAAGCCCAAACGGGACTGGGCAAGACTTATGGTTATCTCCTTCCAGCTTTGAACTCGGAGAGTGAAGCTGGAATCCTAGTGAGCGTTCCGACCAAAATTCTTCAAAATCAAATCATGCAAGAAGAAGGTCAGCGCTTAAAAGAGGTCTTCCATCTGGAAATTCATAGTCTCAAGGGGCCTCAAAATTACTTGAAACTGGATGCCTTTCACCGAGTCCTCCATCGACCGGAGTCCAATCGCCTTTTCACACGTTTTAAAATGCAACTGCTCATCTGGTTAACAGAGACAGAGACTGGTGACTTGGACGAAATCGGGCAGCTTTATCGCTACCAGCACTTTCTGCCGGAACTAGTCCACGATGGTAAGCTTTCAAAGAAAAGTTTATTTGCTACAGAGGATTTTTGGAAACGAGGGCAGGAAAAGGCAAAGACCAGTCGCGTTCTCTTGACTAATCATGCCTATCTGGTCACTCGTTTGGAAGACAATCCAGAGTTTGTCGACAACCGTTTGGTGATCTTGGATGAAGCTCAAAAAATGCTGCTAGCCCTTGAAAATCTAGCCCAGCAGGCTTACCGCCTTGAGGAACTTGTAACTCAAATTGAAAAGTCCTTGGAGTCAGTGGAGGATTTGGTTCAGAAACGCTTGCTTGAGAGTATCGGCTTTGAATGTCGTTACTTGATAGAGCACTATCAGTCAGGTCTGAAGAATGGAAAGTGGTTGGATTCTCTTGAAGAGTTGCGCCAGCATTTTTCGGAGTTAGCTCTCCCAGAGTATAGAGAGACTGCAAACTTTTTCACGTCGGACCGTGAATTTTGGCTTGCTACAGCAGAAAAATCGAGCAAGGATGTCTTGATTTGTTCAAGCAAAAAAGGCCGCTTTATACTAGCAGACCTATTGCCAGAAGATTGTAGGCTCCTAGGAGTATCGGCCACTCTTGAAATCAGCAATCGGGTTTCCTTAGCAGATTTACTGGGATTCCCAGATGCTCCACTTGTTAGGCTTGATGTAGCAAAGCAGGAACAACAAGAAGTCTATCTAATTGATGACTTTCCTCTCGTTACCGAAGTTTCACCTGTTGACTATGCTAGTGAAGTGGCTTCTGTCATTCGAAGCTTACAAGCCTTTCAAGAACCCTTATTGGTCTTGTTTACCTCAAAAGAAATGTTGCTGGCAGTTTCGGACCTGCTCGACCAACCTCATCTAGCTCAGTATAAAAATGGGGAACCAAGCCAACTGAAAAAACGTTTTGAAAAAGGTGAGCGCCAGATCTTGCTTGGAACAGGTAGTTTCTGGGAAGGGGTTGATTTTTCAACCCATCCTTGTGTAATTCAAGTGATTCCGAGATTGCCTTTCCAAAATCCCCATGAACCGTTAACCAAAAAATTAAACCAGGAACTGCGTCAAGAAGGGAAAAATCCTTTCTATGATTATCAGTTGCCGATGGCGATCATTCGGCTAAAACAAGCCTTGGGTCGTACTGTTAGACGATCTGACCAAGGTTCGATTGCTCTAATCTTAGACAGCCGTGTTGTCAGCAAGCGTTACGGCAAACAAATCGCTCAGGCCTTGTCAAAAGAAAGGGCTGTTCAGGTTCTTTCTAGAGAACGGCTAGAGCCTGCTGTAGCTGATTTTCTCCAATCCCATCGCAATAGAATGAAAGAAAAATCTAAGAAAGAGAAAAGGTAAAAAATATGAAACGTTCCTTCGACTCTCGAGTCGATTATAGCCTCCTCCTACCAGTGTTTTGTTTACTGGTGATTGGAGTAGTGGCCATTTATATAGCAGTTAGTCATGACTATCCAAATAATGTATTACCAATTCTAGGTCAGCAAATCGCTTGGATTTCCTTGGGCCTTGTCATTGGTTTTGTGGTCATGTTCTTTAATACCGAGTTTTTATGGAAGGTGACTCCCTATCTTTATGGTCTAGGGCTAGCTTTGATGATCCTACCTCTTGTTTTCTACAATCCAAATCTTGTAGCGTCAACAGGTGCCAAGAACTGGGTATCGATTGGTGGAACGACACTTTTCCAGCCATCGGAATTCATGAAGATTTCCTATATCTTGATGTTGGCTCGAGCCATTGTAAGATTCACTCAAAAACACAAGGAATGGAGACGGACTATTCCCTTGGATTTCCTACTGATTGGTTGGATGATCGCCTTTACCATACCAGTCTTGATCCTCTTAGCCCTACAAAGTGACTTGGGGACTGCCTTGGTCTTTGTAGCTATTTTTTCCGGTATGGTTCTCCTTTCAGGTGTTTCGTGGAAGATCATCATTCCGGTTTTTGCGACAGGAGTGACTGCAGTTGTAGGTTTTATGGCCATCTTTATAAGCAAGGATGGACGTGCCTTCTTGCATCAGATTGGGATGCCAACTTACCAGATCAACCGCATCTTGGCTTGGCTCAATCCCTTTGACTTTGCACAAACAACAACATATCAACAGGCGCAGGGACAAATTGCGATTGGAAGTGGTGGCTTGTTTGGACAAGGTTTCAATGTGTCCAATCTCCTCATTCCAGTACGCGAGAGCGATATGATTTTCACCGTAATTGCTGAAGACTTTGGCTTTATTGGTTCAGTCTTTGTGGTTGCTTTATACTTGCTTCTCATCTACCGTATGTTGAAGATTACGCTCAGGTCAAATAACCAGTTCTACACCTACATTTCGACTGGTTTTATCATGATGTTGCTCTTCCATATCTTTGAAAATATCGGTGCCGTGACAGGCTTACTTCCTTTGACAGGGATTCCTCTGCCATTTATTTCTCAAGGGGGATCCGCAATTATTAGTAACCTCATCGGTGTCGGTCTCCTCTTGTCTATGAGTTACCAGACCAATCTAGCAGAAGAGAAAAGTGGAAAAGTTCCATTCAAACGAAAGAAAGTCGTCCTAAAACAAATCAAATAAGGAGGCCACTATGGCAACAGTAGCAGTTATTTTAGCCCAGGGTTTTGAAGAAATTGAAGCCTTGACAGTAGTCGATGTCTTGCGTCGAGCAAACATTTCTTGTGATATGGTAGGATTTGAAGAGCAGGTGACAGGGTCACATGACATTCAGGTAAAAGCTGACCGTATCTTTGATGGTGATTTGTCCGACTATGACTTGGTAGTTCTTCCAGGTGGTATGCCAGGCTCAGCTCACCTACTGGATAATCCAGCCCTCATTTCTGAGATTAAAGCCTTTGACCAAGCTGGAAAGAAAATTGCTGCCATCTGTGCAGCCCCAATCGCTCTTCATCAAGCAGGTGTCCTGAAAGACAAGCACTTTACTTGTTATGACGGAGTTCAGGAGCAAATTACTGACGGAATTTATCAAAAGCAAACAGTAGTTGTGGATGGCAATCTAACAACTAGCCGAGGACCGTCAACCGCACTTGCCTTTGCCTATGAATTGGTAGAGCAATTAGGAGGAGATGCTGAAAGTTTACGAGACGGCATGCTCTATCGAGATGTCTTTGGAAATCAACAGTAAGACGAGAGTTCGGCTCTCGTTTTTTAATTTACTCCATGTCTAAAAAATGTTTCATATGATTGTCTTGCGATTTTATATCAAACTTTTATAAATCAATCAAGATTCGTTTAACATAAGAAGGAATCTATCTCTAGAAATGTTAGTGTTTTCAAGTTGTTAGATAGAATAGTTCAGATTTCTACTGAAATCAATAGATTCATGAAAAGATATAATATTCAATAAATGCTATATTAAACGGTCTTATCATGCGAATTAATCTGCTTGTATTAATTTGAAATATAAAGTACTTTCTCTGTAATATAATTGAAACATGTTACTAGTATATTAAAATTAGTAAGAATTTTTTGCATATACGAAACTGGGGGAGTGATATGTTGAAAGCATTTGGAAAAATATTCAAAGTCATTAGAGAATCAAAAAAAATGTCCCTGAAAGAGGTAGCTGCTGGTGATATTTCCGTAGCTCAGCTATCCCGTTTTGAACGGGGAGTTAATGGGATCACACTTGATTCTTTTTATTGCTGTTTAAAAAATATGGCCGTTTTCCTAGAGGAGTTTCAGTATGTTTACCATAATTACATTGATTCAGATGATGTCCTGTTCTCAAAAAAAGTAGCTGATGCATATCAGGAAAACAATGTTGTCAAGCTCCAAAATATTTTGTCAAGCTCAGAAGCTTTGACCGAACAGTTTCCTGAGAAGAAAAACTATAAACTCAATACGATCATTGTCAGAGCCCTCTTGTCTTCCTGTTGCTCAGATTTTCAGATTAGCAAGAAGGATATAGAATTCCTGACGGATCATCTCTTTTCTGTTGAGGAGTGGGGGCGTTATGAACTCTGGCTCTTTACAAACAGCGTTGATTTAATGACCTTGGAAACGCTGGAAACCTTCGCTAGTGAGATGATCAATCGTACCCAGTTTTATAACAACCTACCTGAAAATCGCCGCCGTATTATCAAGATGCTACTTAATGTCATTAGTGTCTGTATAGAAGGAAATCATCTGCTAGTTGCTATGAGGTTTCTCAATTATCTCGACCACTCTAAAATTCCTGAAACAGATCTATATGATCGGACGCTGATTAAGTATCATCGGGCTCTCTACTCCTACAAGGTTGGGAATACCAATGCTCTCAGTGACATTGAGCAATGTCTATCTTTTTTTGAATTTTTAGATTCCTTTGGTGTTGCCCAAAAGCTTAAAGAACAGTTTGAAAGAATCTGCCTTTCATAGTTGTAGATGTGCAACAAAAAAAGATCATTTTGAAAAATATACTAGAATAAGGGCATAACTTTATACTAAATTCAGAAGGAGGCTTTATGATGGAGAAAAAGATTCATTATAAGATGCATAAAGTTAAGAAAAACTGGGTAGCCATTGCTTTGACTACCTTGGCACTTATTGTAGCACCAAAGGTACTTGGTCTAGAACCAGGCGTTGTCCATGCGGATGATGTAAAGCAGGTTGTGGTTCAAGAACCTGCTACAGCTCAGACTAGTGGTCCGGGTCAGCAAACTCCAGCCCAAGCTAACGTAGCTTCTGAGAAAGAAGCAGAAAAAGCAACCCCTGCAGACAAGGTGACAGGCGATGTTGCTGCTAGTGAAAAAACTGCTAAACCTGCAGAAAATACAGAAGCAACAGTTCAAACCAATGCTCAAGAGCCTGCTAAACCAGCAGATACGAAAGAAGCATCTACAGAAAAGGCTGCTGTTGCAGAAGAAGTTAAAGCTGCTAATGCAATCACAGAAACTCCTAAAACAGAAGTAGCAGACCAGGATAAACAAGCAAGGCCAACAACTGCCCAAGAGCAAGATGACAACAAACGAGAAAAAACGGCTGTTGCAGACAAGATTGTTGCAAATCCAAAGGTTGCAAAGAAAGATCGCTTGCCCGAACCTGCTCAAAAACAAGGAGCAGTAGCTGAAAGAATGGTGGCAGATCAGGCTCAACCTGCACCTGTAAATGCTGACCATGATGATGATGTCCTATCTCATATTAAGACCATTGATGGTAAAAATTACTATGTTCAGGACGATGGTACAGTTAAAAAGAACTTTGCAGTTGAACTTAATGGTAGAATACTTTATTTTGATGCAGAAACTGGTGCCTTAGTTGATTCAAATGAATATCAGTTCCAACAAGGAACCAGCAGTCTCAATAATGAATTCTCCCAAAAGAATGCTTTCTATGGTACGACTGACAAGGATATTGAAACTGTAGACGGTTATTTGACAGCAGATAGCTGGTATCGTCCAAAGTTCATCTTAAAAGATGGAAAAACATGGACGGCTTCGACAGAAACAGACTTACGTCCTCTTTTGATGGCTTGGTGGCCTGATAAACGTACTCAGATTAATTACCTCAACTATATGAACCAGCAAGGTCTGGGAGCAGGTGCTTTTGAAAACAAAGTTGAACAAGCTCTCCTGACAGGAGCTTCTCAGCAGGTTCAGCGCAAAATTGAGGAAAAAATTGGTAAAGAAGGCGATACCAAATGGTTGAGAACGCTGATGGGTGCCTTTGTCAAAACCCAGCCAAACTGGAATATCAAGTCAGAGTCTGAAACAACTGGTACTAAAAAGGACCACTTGCAGGGTGGAGCTTTGCTTTATACTAATAATGAGAAGAGCTCTCATGCTGACTCTAAGTTCCGTCTGCTTAACCGTACCCCTACTAGTCAAACAGGTACACCTAAGTACTTCATTGACAAGTCAAACGGTGGTTATGAGTTCTTGCTCTCTAACGACTTTGACAATTCTAATCCAGCTGTTCAGGCCGAACAACTCAACTGGTTGCATTTTATGATGAACTTTGGAAGCATCGTAGCCAATGATCCGACTGCTAATTTTGATGGAGTTCGTGTCGATGCGGTGGACAATGTCAACGCAGACTTGCTCCAAATCGCATCTGACTACTTCAAGTCTCGCTACAAGGTTGGAGAAAGTGAAGAAGAAGCTATTAAGCATTTGTCTATCTTGGAAGCTTGGTCTGATAACGATCCTGACTACAACAAAGATACTAAGGGTGCTCAACTAGCAATTGACAACAAGCTACGCTTGTCCTTGCTTTATTCATTCATGCGTAATCTATCTATCCGTAGCGGAGTAGAGCCAACGATTACAAATAGTCTAAATGACCGTTCTTCTGAAAAGAAAAATGGCGAACGAATGGCTAACTATATCTTTGTTCGGGCTCATGATAGTGAAGTACAAACTGTTATTGCCGACATCATTCGAGAAAATATCAATCCAAATACGGATGGTTTGACCTTTACCATGGATGAACTCAAGCAAGCCTTCAAGATCTACAACGAAGATATGCGCAAGGCGGACAAGAAATATACGCAGTTCAACATCCCAACTGCTCATGCTCTCATGCTCTCCAATAAAGACTCTATCACTCGGATCTACTATGGTGATCTCTATACCGATGATGGTCAATACATGGAGAAAAAATCTCCTTACCACGACGCTATCGATGCCTTGTTGCGTGCTCGTATTAAGTATGTAGCAGGTGGACAAGACATGAAAGTCACATATATGGGTGTACCTCGTGAGGCTGATAAATGGTCTTACAATGGTATTTTAACGTCTGTTCGCTACGGTACTGGTGCCAATGAAGCAACAGATGAAGGAACAGCAGAAACTCGTACTCAAGGGATGGCTGTGATTGCTTCAAACAACCCTAACCTAAAGTTAAATGTATGGGATAAACTGCAAGTCAATATGGGAGCAGCCCACAAGAATCAATACTATCGCCCTGTACTTTTGACGACCAAAGATGGTATTTCCCGTTATCTAACTGATGAAGAAGTGCCGCAATCTCTCTGGAAGAAGACAGATGCTAATGGTATTTTAACCTTTGATATGAATGATATCGCAGGCTACAGCAATGTCCAAGTTTCTGGATATCTGGCTGTTTGGGTACCAGTTGGCGCTAAGGCAGATCAGGATGCTCGTACAACAGCAAGCAAGAAGAAAAACGCTAGTGGTCAAGTTTATGAATCTAGCGCAGCTCTTGATTCTCAGTTGATTTACGAAGGCTTCTCTAACTTCCAAGACTTTGCAACTCGTGATGACCAATATACCAATAAAGTCATTGCTAAAAATGTCAACCTCTTCAAGGAATGGGGAGTAACTTCATTTGAGCTACCACCTCAGTATGTATCTAGCCAAGACGGTACTTTCTTGGATTCTATCATTCAGAATGGTTATGCCTTTGAAGACCGCTATGATATGGCGATGAGCAAGAACAATAAATATGGTTCTTTAAAAGATTTGCTCAATGCTCTTCGTGCGCTTCACAGTGTTAATATCCAAGCCATCGCGGACTGGGTACCAGACCAAATCTATAACCTACCAGGTAAGGAAGTGGTAACAGCAACACGTGTCAACAACTACGGAACCTACCGTGAAGGTGCAGAAATCAAGGAAAAACTCTATGTAGCTAATAGTAAGACCAATGGGACTGATTTCCAAGGTAAGTACGGTGGAGCCTTCTTGGATGAGCTTAAAGCTAAATATCCAGAAATCTTTGAACGAGTACAGATTTCCAATGGTCAAAAAATGACAACAGATGAGAAGATTACCAAGTGGTCTGCTAAGTACTTTAATGGTACCAATATCTTAGGTCGTGGTGCTTACTATGTTCTTAAAGACTGGGCTAGCAACGACTATCTCACTAACAAAAATGGCGAGATAGTATTGCCTAAGCAATTAGTTAATAAGAATGCTTACACAGGATTTGTTAGTGATGCTAATGGTACTAAGTTCTATTCAACTAGTGGTTATCAAGCTAAAAATTCCTTTATCCAAGATGAAAATGGAAATTGGTATTACTTCGATAAACGAGGCTATCTTGTAACAGGTGCTCATGAAATTGATGGCAAGCACGTTTATTTCTTGAAGAATGGTATTCAACTTCGTGATTCTATCCGTGAAGATGAAAATGGTAATCAGTACTACTATGATCAAACTGGTGCCCAAGTTCTCAACCGTTACTACACTACTGATGGTGAAAACTGGCGTTACTTTGATGCCAAGGGCGTTATGGCTCGAGGTCTTGTCAAGATTGGAGATGGACAGCAATTCTTTGATGAAAACGGCTATCAGGTTAAGGGCAAGATTGTGAGTGCTAAGGATGGCAAACTTCGTTACTTTGACAAGGATTCAGGAAATGCTGTTATCAATCGTTTTGCTCAGGGTGATAACCCAAGTGATTGGTACTATTTCGGAGCAGATGGAGTTGCTGTGACAGGTCTTCAAAAGATTGGTCAACAAACACTTTACTTTGACCAAGATGGCAAGCAAGTCAAGGGTAAAATCGTGACACTTTCAGATAAGAGTATCCGTTACTTTGATGCCAATTCAGGAGAAATGGCAGTCGGCAAGTTTGCAGAAGGTGCCAAGAACGAATGGTATTACTTTGACCAAACTGGAAAAGCAGTGACAGGCCTTCAAAAGATTGGCAAACAAACACTTTACTTCGACCAAGATGGCAAGCAAGTCAAGGGTAAAATCGTGACACTTTCAGATAAGAGTATCCGTTACTTTGATGCTAACTCAGGAGAGATGGCAACCGACAAGTTTGTCGAAGGTTCCCCAAATGAGTGGTACTATTTTGATCAAACTGGAAAAGCAGTGACAGGCTTGCAGCAGGTTGGTCAACAGACTCTCTATTTCACGCAAGACGGTAAGCAAGTCAAAGGAAAAGTTGTTGATGTGAATGGAGTTAGTCGATATTTCGATGCCAATTCAGGGGATATGGCTCGAAGCAAATGGATTCAACTTGAAGATGGAAATTGGATGTATTTTGACCGCGATGGTAGAGGTCAAAACTTCGGAAGAAACTAATCGAATGTAGCTCAATAAAAATCAAACTTTATCTGACGATATACAAAAACGATAACTCCTTTAAAGGACGTTATCGTTTTTTGACTGTTTGGAGAATAAATTACAATTGAAAAGAAAGATGGAATCATTGGAAACTGTAATGAATTAACAAGAGATTCCATATTGGAATAATCTTTTTCTGCTCTCTAATGTGGTATTCAAAGCAATGAGGATTCTATTTTTAAAGTTTGGAAATCCAAAAGCGTTTCGTTTGCGAATAATGACGCGGTTGTTAGTAGTTTCTATTTTTTAATTTGTACATTTGAGAGAAGAAAGATTTTGCTTGATTATTTAAATAGGAGCTATTCTTCACAAAAAGGCTCCATCGATGCAATAGTGTTTTACTCTCTATAGAAATTATAGAGCCGAAAAATCTAGGAAATCATCGCTTTTTTCATAAAAAAATGGTATAATGAAGGGTATGAAATATCACGACTATATATGGGATTTAGGTGGTACCCTATTGGATAATTATGAGACTTCTACAGCAGCTTTTGTAGAAACCTTAGCCCAATACGGAATAGAGCAAGAACACGACCGTGTCTACGAAGCCTTGAAGGTTTCGACAGCTTTTGCCATCGAGAAGTTTGCACCAGATATCGAGGTTTTTTTAGAGAACTACAAAGAAAATGAGGCGCGTGAGCTAGAGCATCCAGTTTTGTTTGAGGGAATTCCAGAATTACTCAAAGACATTTCGGACAAGGGTGGTCGCCATTTCTTGGTTTCTCATCGAAATGACCAAGTGCTAGAACTTCTTGCTAAGACCCGGATAGCCAACTACTTCACCGAGGTGGTGACTGCCAGTTCTGGCTTTAAACGGAAACCAGATCCTGAGTCCATGATTTATTTACGTGATAAATATCATATTACATCTGGTTTGGTCATTGGTGACAGAAATATTGATGTAGAAGCAGGTAAAGCTGCTGGCTTAGATGCCTATCTTTTTAATAACGTTGCGACATTGAGACAAGCAATAGACATGTAAGAAAAGGGAAAAAATGACAGAAGAAATCAAAAATCAACAGGCACAGGATTATGATGCCAGTCAAATTCAAGTTTTGGAGGGACTTGAAGCTGTTCGTATGCGTCCAGGTATGTATATTGGATCGACTGCTAAAGAAGGTCTTCACCATCTAGTATGGGAAATCGTTGATAACTCAATTGACGAAGCTCTAGCTGGATTTGCCAGTCACATCCAAGTCTTTATAGAGCCTGATAATTCCATCACCGTTGTGGATGATGGGCGTGGAATTCCTGTTGATATTCAGGAAAAGACAGGACGTCCCGCTGTTGAGACCGTTTTTACAGTCCTTCACGCTGGAGGAAAATTCGGCGGTGGCGGATACAAGGTTTCAGGTGGATTGCACGGTGTAGGTTCATCAGTAGTAAATGCCCTCTCAACTCAACTAGATGTTCATGTTCATAAAAACGGTAAGATTCATTACCAAGAATACCGTCGTGGTCATGTTGTTGCTGATCTTGAGGTGGTTGGAGATACAGATAAAACGGGAACAACAGTTCACTTCACACCAGATCCAGAGATTTTTACAGAAACAACGACTTTTGACTTTGAAAAATTAAACAAACGTATTCAAGAACTAGCCTTTTTGAACCGAGGCCTTCGAATCTCCATCACAGATAAGCGTGAAGGTCTCGAACAGACTAAACATTACCACTATGAAGGTGGGATTGCTAGTTACGTTGAATATATCAACGAGAACAAGGATGTTATCTTTGATACACCAATCTACACAGACGGTGAGATGGATGATATCACAGTTGAAGTAGCCATGCAGTACACAACTGGTTACCACGAAAATGTCATGAGTTTCGCCAATAACATTCACACCCATGAAGGTGGTACGCATGAGCAAGGTTTCCGTACAGCGCTGACACGTGTTATCAATGATTATGCTCGCAAGAATAAGCTACTAAAAGACAATGAAGATAACCTAACAGGGGAAGATGTTCGTGAAGGCTTGACTGCAGTTATCTCAGTTAAGCATCCAAACCCGCAGTTTGAAGGACAAACCAAGACCAAACTGGGAAATAGTGAAGTAGTCAAGATTACCAATCGCCTCTTCAGCGATGCCTTCTCTGATTTTCTCATGGAAAATCCACAGATTGCTAAGCGTATCGTGGAAAAAGGGATCTTGGCTGCCAAGGCTCGTGTAGCTGCCAAGCGTGCGCGTGAAGTCACACGCAAGAAATCTGGTTTGGAAATTTCCAATCTTCCTGGAAAACTAGCAGACTGTTCTTCAAATAACCCAGCTGAAACCGAACTCTTCATCGTCGAAGGAGACTCAGCTGGTGGATCAGCTAAATCTGGTCGTAACCGTGAGTTCCAGGCTATCCTTCCAATTCGTGGTAAGATCTTGAACGTTGAAAAAGCTAGCATGGATAAAATCCTTGCAAACGAAGAAATTCGAAGTCTTTTCACAGCCATGGGAACAGGATTTGGTGCAGAATTTGATGTCACTAAGGCTCGTTACCAAAAACTCGTTTTGATGACCGATGCCGATGTTGATGGAGCCCACATTCGAACTCTCTTGCTAACCTTGATTTATCGCTATATGAAACCAATCTTAGAGGCTGGTTATGTCTACATTGCCCAACCACCGATTTATGGGGTTAAGGTTGGAAGTGAGATCAAAGAATACATTCAACCTGGTGCAGATCAAGAAATTAAACTCCAAGAAGCCTTAGCACGTCACAGTGAAGGGCGTTCAAAACCAACCATCCAACGTTATAAAGGTTTGGGAGAAATGGATGACCACCAATTATGGGAAACAACCATGGATCCTGAACATCGCTTGATGGCGCGTGTTTCGGTAGATGATGCTGCCGAAGCAGATAAAATCTTTGATATGTTGATGGGAGATCGAGTAGAACCTCGTCGCGAATTTATCGAAGAAAACGCTGTTTACAGTACACTTGACGTCTAAAAAATGTGGGAAATAGTTCCCTTGGTTTAAAAAATATGATATAATCATTACGATTGTTTCTAGTATAAAAGGAGTTTGATATGTCTAATGGACAACTAATTTATCTAATGGTTGCAATTGCAGTCATTCTGATCTTAGCTTATGTAACAGCTATCTTTTTACGTAAGCGTAATGTAAGCAGATTAACGGCCCTTGAAGAAAGAAAAGAAGAACTCTACAACCTTCCTGTAAATGATGAGGTTGAAGCCGTTAAAAACATGCACTTGATTGGTCAAAGCCAGGTGACCTTCCGTGAATGGAACCAAAAATGGGTTGATTTATCTCTGAACTCATTTGCTGATATTGAAAATCACCTCTTTGAAGCTGAAAGCTACAACAATTCTTTCCGTTTTTTCAAAGCTTCTCACAAGATTGATCAAATTGAGAGCCAAATTGGCTTGATTGAAGAAGATATTGCAGCTATTCGCAATGCCCTTTCTGAACTTGAAAAACAAGAATCTAAGAATAGTGGCCGTGTCCTTCATGCTTTGGACTTGTTTGAATCCCTTCAACATACTGTTGCAGAAGACTCGGAGAAATATGGGAAGGCCCTTCCTGAGATTGAGAAACAATTGGAAAACATCCAATCTGAATTCTCTCAATTTGTTACCCTAAATTCATCAGGTGACCCGGTTGAAGCGGCAGCAATTCTTGATTCAACTGAAAATCATATTCTCGCTTTGACACACATCGTTGAGCGAATTCCAGCTCTTGTTGAAACCTTGACAAAGGAACTGCCAGAACAATTGGCAGATTTGGAAGAAGGTTATCGCAAGCTGTTGGATGCCAACTACCACTTTACAGAAACAGATATTGAATCCCGTTTCCAACTTTTGCATGAGTCTTTGAAAAATAATCAAGAAAATATTCGTCAGTTGGAATTGGACAATGCAGAGTATGAAAATAATCGCATCCAAGAAGAAATCAACGCACTTTATGATATCTTCACTCGTGAAATTGCAGCTCAAAAAGTGGTTGAAAGTCTTCTTTCGACATTACCAACTTATCTCAACCACTTGAAAGAAAATAATCAGGTGCTTGTTCAAGATCTTGAACGTTTGACTAAAACCTACCTTCTTCCTGAAAGTGATGGCAATCATGTTCGTCGTCTTCAAGCAGAATTGGCTGCACTTGATACGGCAATCATGGAAGTGACAGAGGATCAAGGTGAGTCAACACAAGCCTACTCTGCTCTTGAAGAACAGTTGGAAATGCTTCAAAGCAACCTCAAGGATATAGAGGATGAGCAAATCTCTGTTAGCGAACGACTTGCGCAAATTGAAAAAGACGACCTCAATGCTCGCCAAAAAGCAAATGTCTATGTGAACCGTTTGCATACTATCAAACGTTACATGGAGAAGAGAAACTTGCCAGGTATTCCCCAAAGTTTCTTGAAACTTTTCTTTACTGCAAGTCATAACACAGAAGATTTGATGGCAGAGTTAGAACAACCGCAAGTGAATATTGAATCGGTTAAACGAATTCTTGAAGTCGCAACAAATGATATGGAAGCACTTGAAACAGAAACCTATGATATCGTTCAATATGCAACCTTGACTGAGCAACTACTCCAATACTCAAACCGTTACCGTTCATTTGATGAGCGTATCCAAGAGGCCTTCAACGAAGCGCTTGAAATTTTTGAAAAAGAGTTTGACTACCAGGCGTCATTTGAAAAAATTTCACAAGCCTTGGAAGTTGCTGAACCAGGAGTCACAAACCGTTTTGTAACTTCATATGAGAAAACACGTGAAACGATTCGTTTCTAAACGAGAAGCTTAGATATTTCTAAGCTTTTTTATTTTTCTAAAAAGAAATCAGAATTCTTGTTTATCATTGAAATAATAGCCTCGATTTGATATGATGGAAATATGAAAAAAAATAGAGCGAAACGTGTTTCTCACGATAAAACGAGAAGGCTATTGCTTTCCCTTGTTGGAATCTTTGGAATTGCTACGATTCTATTAGGGAGTGCTATTGGTTATAAGCTACTACAAAAACAATCTTACGAACAAAAAATTGAAGCGCTGAAGAGCGAAAAGGATCAGCAATTCAACTCAGGTAGTCAGAAGGACCATTTTCGAAAAGGTCAAGCTGAGGTGATTGCCTACTATCCTCTACAAGGAGAGGAAGTCATTGCGTCTGTTAGAGAAAAAATCAACCAGGATATCAAAGAAAAGCTGGAAGATAAAGAGGACTTGGTCTTTTATTATACCGAGCAGTTGGATCCTGTCTTAAAGGGAGTTGTTGCTCGTAATATCAGCAAGCAAGTCTACGATTTGTCTGCATCAAAGGTTGAAGAAAAAGAAAAGACTTCCTTAGGGAAAATTTTCTTGACTGAAGATGGGAAAGATTTTGACCTCAGTAGACTTTTCAAAGATGCAAGCAAGGCTAAGGAACTCTTACTGACTCAAATCAAATCAACTCTAGAAGATAAGAAACTTGACCAGGAAAAAATTGATCAAGTTATAAAGAGCTTCACAGACCAAGAATTGACATCTTGGAGCTTTGATTATAAGGATAGTCAAATCATCCTTTATCCTGCTAATGCTGGAGAGACTGTTGAGGAAATTGCTTTACCAATATCCAGTTTCTTTGATGTCATTGAGTCTTCTTATCTATTAGAAAAGGATGCTGAACTTTACCAAACATACTTTGCTAAGAAAAATAAAAAAGTTGTAGCCTTGACCTTTGACGATGGCCCAAATCCAACTACAACCACGCAGGCTTTGGATACTTTAGCTAAATATGGTGTAAAAGCAACCTTCTTTGTACTTGGTAAAAACATTGCAGGTAATGAAAATCTTCTAAAACGAATGAAATCAGAAGGTCATGTTGTAGGAAACCACAGCTGGAGTCATCCCGTTCTTTCACAACTTTCGCTCGAAGATGCTAAAAAGCAAATTACTGATACAGAAGATTTGTTAACTCAAGTTTTAGGATCAAGCTCTAAACTGATGCGCCCACCTTATGGTGCCATCACTGATGATATTCGAAACGGCCTTGATTTAAGCTTCATCATGTGGGACGTGGATAGTTTGGACTGGAAGAGTAAAAACGAGACAGCCATTTTGACAGAGATTCAACGTCAGGTTCGCAATGGTTCCATCATCCTCATGCATGATATTCATGGTCCTTCTGTTAATTCTCTACCAAGTGTTATTGAGTATTTAAAGGGTGAAGGGTATACATTTGTGACCGTTCCTGAATTGCTCAATTCTCGCTTAAAAGCTCACGAGATCTATTACGATCGTGATCAATAATTGTTAAAATCTAAAGGGGCAAGTGTTCTGATAATCAGGATTTTGTTTCTTTAGATTTTCTTCACATAGAAAGGAAAAACGATGAAATCATACAACCTTAATAATGGAGTTTCAATTCCTGTACTAGGATTTGGAACATGGAAAGCTGAAAATGGAGAGGTGGCCTACCAAGCCGTTTTAGAAGCCTTAAAGGCCGGCTATCGTCATATCGATACTGCAGCTATCTATAAAAATGAGGAGAGCGTTGGACGTGCTATTCGAGATAGCGGTATTCCAAGACAAGAAATTTTTGTAACGACCAAACTCTGGAATACTAATCACAGCTATGATGAAGCTCGCCAAGCATTTGAAGAATCAATGAAAAAACTGGGATTGGATTATCTAGATTTGTACCTTATCCATTGGCCAAATCCAAAACCACTAAGAGAAAATGGCGAATGGAAAACTCGCAATGCTGAAGTCTGGAGAGCGATGGAGGATCTTTACCAAGAAGGCAAAATCCGTGCCATCGGCGTTAGTAACTTCCTCCCCCATCATTTGGATGCCTTGCTTGAGACAGCAAGAATCATCCCGGCGGTCAATCAGGTACGCTTGGCACCAGGAGTTTATCAAGAGGAAGTGGTTGACTACTGTAGAGAGAAAGGAATTCTCTTAGAGGCTTGGGGACCTTTTGGCCAAGGAGAGTTGTTTGACAAGAAAGAAGTCCAAGAAATTGCTACTAAGCATGGGAAATCAGTGGCTCAAATCGCCTTGGCTTGGAGTTTGGCAGAAGGATTTTTACCTCTACCTAAGTCAGTGACAGCCTCTCGCATCCAGAGCAATCTTGACTGTTTTGGAATTGAACTCAGCAATGACGAGCGAGAAGTTTTAAAGACAATTTCAGTGACTTCGGGCGCACCTCGTGTGGATGAGATGGATTTTTAGTTTGTGAAATCTATTTATACCGAAATAACAAAGACTAGGAATTTTAAATCCTAGTCTTTTTGTGTATAAAAAATCCAAATTGTTTGTATAATAAAATAATTTTATAGATTGAAATATAGGAACGAATTTAGAAAGTATTGGTTTGATAGAACAAATAACACGAATGATAAAATCAAATAAGTAAGATATATACGTAAATATTACATTTTTGTGACAATTCAGATTTTTGTAAAAATTTATACCTATTTGCGCTATAATAGGTATACTTTAAAGAAAAAGGAGATTATGTATGAATAGACGACAACGTTTTTCATTACGGAAATACAAATTTGGTCTTGCTTCAGTTTTATTGGGAACTGCTTTGGTTTTTGGAGCAAGTCAAGTCAGTGCCAATGAGCAGAGTACAGGTGAAAATCAAGCTCAAACTCAGGAAATTAAGACAGAGCTAAAAGACGATAAACACTCAAACTCTACAACTGACTTAACTACCACTAATGGGATAGCTCCAGTAGTTGGAGAGAAACAAGAAGCTGAAACTTCTAAAGAGGATGCTAGTAAACAAGATGCTAAGGTAGAAACTCCAGTTGATAAAACTGCCGAATCTCAAGAATCAGGAAAAGATAGCGCAGTTGCAAACGAAGAGAATCAAGGTGTCGTCCAAAAAGAAACAACAGTAGATGCCAGTCCAGCGCCTGCTACTGAGAAGGCTTCTAACATAGAGAACAAAGAGGCTCAAGCAACGACAGCTCCTAAAACTACTGGAGAAACAGCAACTACTGAAAAAGAACAAGAAAAAGCTGAGTCTGCAAAACCCAATAGTCTTTCAAGCAATGATATCATCACAGTACCGAAAACTTGGAAGGCTGGTTACAAGGGAACAGGGACCGTTGTTGCCATTATTGACTCTGGACTTGATTTGAATCATGAGGTACTTCGAATTTCGGATCCGTCAAAAGCAAAATTTAAAAACAAGGAAGCCATCGAAGCAGCTAAAAAGGATGCTGGAATCGACTACGGTAAATGGTATAGTGATAAGGTTGTCTATGCCTATGACTACTTTGACGGAACAGATAAGATCAAAGAAGCAGAAAGAACTTCTCATGGGATGCACGTAACAGGGATTGCAGCTGGAAACCCTGATAAAGAGGCACCAAATGGTGAAAAGGTCTATGGTGTTGCGCCAGAAGCCCAAGTCATGTTTATGCGTGTCTTTTCAGACCGCCAAAAAACGACCAGTTCGGCCCTTTATGTAAAGGCGATTGATGATGCAGTTGCCTTGGGAGCAGATGCCATTAATATGAGTTTGGGATCTAGCACTGGTTCTATGGTCGATGCTGGTTCTGATATTGTGGATGCCATCAAACGGGCTCGTGCCAAGGGAGTTTCTGTTCTTATCTCAGCAGGAAATAGCAATACATTCGGAAATGGTTATTCAAAACCATTAGCTGAAAACCCAGACTATGGCTTGGTTGGAAATCCATCCACTGTTGAGGATTCGATTTCAGTTGCTTCTGTCAACAATAAAACATTGACGACAGCGGTTTTTGAAGTCAAAGGTCTAGAGGGAAATGCCGGTCTTCATAACGGAAAATTTGATTATAATCAACCTGAAGCAGATAAGGACTTTGAAAAAGGAAAAGAGTATGAATACGTCGAAGCAGGGTTAGGTCGTGAAGAAGACTTTGCGAAGTTGGATTTAACTGGGAAACTTGCCCTCATTCAGCGTGGAGTCATGAACTTTTCAGAGAAGATCAAAAATGCACGAAAACACGGTGCAGTTGGTGCTTTAATCTACAATAATGTAGAAGGTGCAAACATCAATATGTCTATTGATGATGAAGCAAAGAAAATTCCTTCTGTATTTATTTCTAAACAGTATGGTGAAGCCTTAAAATCAGGAAACTACAAGATTGTTTTTAATGGTAAGATGGATAATCGTCCTTCTGATGTAGCCAATCAGCTATCTGACTTTTCGAGTTGGGGAGTGACTACCGATGGACAATTGAAACCGGACGTGACAGCTCCTGGCGGCAATATCTACTCATCCTTTAATGACAATACCTATGGTAGTATCAGCGGCACCAGTATGGCGGCTCCTCACGTTACGGGTGTTGCAGTTTTGGTTAAGGAATACCTTCAAAAACACCATCCAGAATTGACTCCTGAGCAAGTATCAGAGACTGTCAAGGCCTTGATCATGTCAACTGCAAAACCACATGTTAATAAGGACACAGGCACTTATACCTCTCCTCGTCAGCAAGGTTCTGGTATTGTGGACACAGCTGCTGCAGTGTCAACTGACCTCTATGTAACGGGTGAAAATGGTTATCCGAGTGTGACTTTAGGAAATGTTGGAGACCAATTTACTTTCAAGGTCACTGTACACAATATTTCAGATACTGACCGCACTCTCAAGATGGTGGTGAATACCAATACAGACGAAGTCCAAGATGGAAAATTCACCCTTCGACCTCGAAAACTAACGGAGACAGTCTGGCCTGAAGTGACGGTCAAAGCTCACAGCAGTCAAACAGTCACTGTTAAAGTGGATGCTCGAAAATTTGCTGCTGAACTCAGCAAACAAATGCCAAATGGCTATTTCCTTGAAGGTTTCGTTCGCTTTGTAGATCCAGCAGATGATGGGAATGTTGTGGGTCTTGCATTTATGGGCTTCCGAGGAGAATTCCAAAATCTCCCCGCTGTCGAAAAACCAATTTACAACCTTGTTCGAGAAGGAAAAAATGGATTTTACACAGAAGTAGACAAGGAAAATCCTGCCGTTAACTACTCTAATGATGCCACCTATCTAGCAACCTTGCAAAATGACCTTCTTGTTTCTCAAGGTCAACGCCAAGGACGCCGAATTACCGTTCTTGGGATTGAACAAAATGCTGAAGGTAAGCATGTTCTTCAGTTGGACGAAAAAGGGAATGTCCGTATTGCTATTTCTCCAAACGATGATGGAAACAAAGACCTAGTTGAATACAAAACGGTTGCTTTGAGAAATCTTGTAAGTCTTCGGGCTAAAGTTTATGCGGCTACGGATACCAAGCATGAACATCCTATTTGGGAGGGCGATGCAAAGGATCTTCGTAAGAATTATTTTGATGGTGACAGTAGAAATCTGAAGAGTTATATTCTAGATAATACTGCTTGGAGAGGCCAGGATTTTGATGGGAATACTGTTGCAGATGGTTTATATGACTATGTTATTAGTTACACACCAGATGTTCCAGGAGCCAAAGAACAATACACGACCTTTAAAATTCAAATTGATACTCAAAAACCTGTAATCACAAGTGGTTATATTCGCTTTAAAGATGGAAACCAAGAATTCGTAGCTCGCAAACCAAAAGATGTGGGGCAAGGCGGTATCCTTTCAGAAAAAGTCTTCTATATCACACCATTTGACCAGAAAGGGACCATGGTTCTAACTGGAAAAGACCAATCTGGAACTCGTGCGCTTGAGAACACCCATCTGATTAAGGCCAATGCTGACGGTAGTTATACACTTCCTAAGGATGTTGATAAGGCTAATATTTACTATCTTGTTGAGGACTATGCAGGAAATGTAGACTATATCTCACTTGCCGAACTTGTCCGCGATCAAAATAGTGGTCGAGTGAAAATTGCCTTGAAGGATGCAAAAACAAACCAGGATATTGATAGCCTCTACGTCTATCGAATCAAAAATAGCAAGGGGCAATATGTTGATGTTGACAAGACAAAAGCGATTCATTTTTTACAGTTTGGTCATTATACAGCAGAAATTTTCAGTTATGATCGAACAGAATTGAAATTTATCAGTGCCTTGTCCCAAGAGTTTGACTTGACGGAAGGTAATAGTTTCCAAACTATTACCTTCCTAGCAAATCTCCTAGAGTATGCACCAGTGTCTGTTTCCTTCAATCAAGCTGTTCCAAAGACGACTACAGTGGTTCTGAAAGGTGAAGATGGGACAAGTATCACTCTTCCTGCTGAAAAATACGGTCAATACGCCTTTGGTAAGAAAGTTGCTACAGGTCGTTATACTGTACAAGTCACCTTGCCAACTGGATATGAACTCCTTGAAGATTTTGTTTCCTTGCTCGTTCAGCCAGGTCGAAATAATGCTTTGCGTCTATCTGTTGTGTCTAAGTTGGCCTTGATTGCTGCGGTAAATCAACAAAAAGAACTGGTAGAAACGTCTCGCTACTTTAATAGTAGTGCAGATAAGAGAAAAACTTATGACCAAGCTTTCCAAGTTGCGCAGTCAGCCTTGTCAAGCAAGTTGAAGCAAGAATTGATTGATGGCGTTCTCGCTAGTCTTGAGGCTGCTGGTAAAGCTTTGGATGGAAAAGATTCGAACGTTACAGCCTTGAAAGAAGCTATGAAAGCTTACTACGCAACGACTAAAACTGGGCGATATGCTAATGCCAAGGAAAAAGTACGTCGAGCTTATGATCGTGCCTTCCAAGAAATCGCCTTACTAGCTGTAGATTCTAAAGTCAAACAGGATCAAATTGACCAATCTCTCATTGCTCTAGCGACGGCTAAAAGCAAATTAAATGGCAAAGCTACTGACTTCTCTAGTCTGAAGAAACTGGTCAAAGATGAACGCCTTTTCCAAGAAAAGAACGCGAGATTTATCTATGCAGACAAGAAAGAAAAAGCAGCTTATCTTTTAACTTTTAAAGAGGCACAGGAACTCCTTAAAGATCCAGGAGCGAGCCAAGAAGATGTCAAAGATGCCATTACAGCATTGAAACAAGCCAAGAGAAATCTGCATGGCAAAAAACCAAAAGCGAAAAGACACCCTTAAACAGGACTTTCTGAAGCTTTACTAATAAATGAGTCTGGAACTTTGTTTTCAGACTCATTTTTGGTTTACACTAGCTAGAAAATCTGCTATAATACTAACTAGGAAAGAAAGTCTTATGGCGTTCTTCAAGCGAGCTTGGGGTAGTGGGAGCCAAGTAGAACAAGGTAAGAAACTGGCGCTTTCTGTCGTATTTTTAAAAACAATGAAGTAATAAATTAGGGTGGAACCGCGTTTCAGACGCCCCTAGTCGCAAGGCTTGGGTGTTGAAATTCGGTTCTTTTTGAATTTCGTCTAATGCCTAAGTAGAAAGGAGCATAATGCTTAAAGGTTCTTGTTTATGCAAAGCGGTGACCTACACTTTAGATGAGGAATTGTCGGAATTAGTTTTTTGCCACTGCTCATTCTGTCGGAAAGCAACTGCGTCTGCCTATACAGTGAATGCCAAAGTTAGCAGTAAAAACCTAGTATTGCATGGAAAAGAACAGTTGGTTACCTATAGTTCATCTCCAGAAAAACAACGTTATTACTGTCAGAACTGTCATAGTCAAATTTTCACTGCTCAAGAAAATATACCAGAAGTCTGTGCTTTGAAATTAGGTACAATAGACGAATGCGATCAGAATTTACGAACTGTTCCCAAACATCATATTTTTCAGGACCCAGCTTTTTCTTGGTTGCTTGATGAATAAATCTAAAAAGATAATATAAATTAAAGGAGTAAACAATGTCTAAAAAATTGACTTTCCACTGCGTCAGTGACAGAGACCTCCTTACAGTCGGACTGCCCCATGCTCAGCACTAGAGTGCCTGAGCTAGACGCAGTACTAACTCGTCTTGCCTCGTATAATCGACAAGGCAGACTCGTGTCGCAAAAAATCATTTTTTATTAAGGAGTATTCAATGTCTAAGAAATTAACATTTCAAGAAATTATTTTGACTTTGCAACAATTTTGGAATGACCAAGGTTGTATGCTCATGCAGGCTTATGATAATGAAAAAGGTGCGGGGACAATGAGTCCTTATACCTTCCTTCGTGCTATCGGACCTGAGCCATGGAATGCGGCTTATGTAGAGCCATCACGTCGTCCTGCTGACGGTCGTTATGGGGAAAACCCTAATCGTCTTTACCAACACCACCAATTCCAAGTGGTTATGAAGCCATCTCCATCAAATATCCAGGAACTTTACCTTGAGTCTTTGGAAAAATTGGGTATCAATCCATTGGAACACGATATTCGATTCGTTGAGGACAACTGGGAAAACCCATCAACTGGTTCAGCTGGTCTCGGTTGGGAAGTGTGGCTTGATGGTATGGAAATCACTCAGTTCACTTACTTTCAACAAGTCGGTGGATTGGCAACGGGCCCTGTGACTGCGGAAGTTACCTATGGTTTGGAACGCTTGGCTTCTTATATTCAGGAAGTGGATTCTGTCTATGATATCGAGTGGGCTGATGGTGTAAAATACGGAGAAATCTTTATCCAGCCTGAGTACGAGCACTCAAAATATTCGTTTGAAATTTCGGACCAAGAAATGTTGCTGGAAAACTTTGATAAGTTTGAAAAAGAAGCAGGACGCGCTTTGGAAGAAGGCTTGGTTCACCCTGCCTATGACTATGTTCTCAAATGTTCACACACCTTTAACCTACTTGATGCGCGTGGGGCCGTATCTGTAACTGAGCGCGCAGGCTATATCGCTCGTATCCGTAACCTTGCTCGTGTCGTAGCTAAAACTTTTGTCGCAGAACGCAAACGCCTAGGTTACCCACTTTTGGATGAAGCAACACGAGCTAAACTCCTAGCAGAAGACGCAGAATAAAGAGAGTGACAAATTACGAAATTGGGCGAACGGAGTGAGCCCTGTTCCAGTTGCCGCAGTGATGAAGGTATCCTTAGTGAAGCTAAGGATACTAGGCAAAATTGGAGACTTTCGACTCCAATTTTAGCAATGAAACAACGAAGTTGGTTGCTTGCGTGCCAATCACATAAGGCAAACTGGAAAATAAAAAGATACTTTTCGGAGAAAAAACATGACAAAAAACTTATTAGTAGAACTCGGTCTTGAAGAGTTACCAGCCTATGTAGTAACTCCAAGTGAAAAACAACTAGGTGAAAAAATGGCGGCCTTCCTCAAGGAAAACCGCCTGTCCTTTGAAGCCATTCAAACCTTCTCAACACCACGTCGTTTGGCTGTTCGTGTGACTGGGCTTGCAGACAAACAGTCTGATTTGACAGAAGATTTCAAGGGGCCAGCAAAGAAAATTGCCTTGGATGGTGATGGAAACTTCACCAAAGCAGCTCAAGGATTTGTCCGTGGGAAAGGCTTGACGGTTGAAGATATTGAATTCCGTGAAATCAAGGGTGAAGAATACGTCTATGTTACCAAGGAAGAAGTGGGTAAACCAGTTGAAGCCATTGTTCCTGGTGTTGTAGATGTCTTGAAGTCCTTGACTTTCCCAGTCAGCATGCACTGGGCTAACAACACCTTTGAATACATCCGCCCCGTACACACTTTAACTGTTCTTTTAGATGAAGAAGAATTTGATTTGAATTTTCTTGATATCAAGGGCGGTCGTGTAAGCCGTGGCCATCGTTTCTTGGGACAAGAAACCAAGATTCAGTCAACACTGAGCTACGAAGAAGACCTTCGTAAGCAGTTTGTAATCGCGGATCCTCGTGAACGTGAGCAAATGATTGTTGACCAAATAAAAGCAATCGAAGCTGAGCATGGCGTACGTATCGAAATTGATGCTGACTTGCTTAATGAAGTCTTGAACTTGGTTGAATACCCAACTGCCTTTATGGGAAGTTTTGATGCAAAATACCTTGATGTTCCAGAAGAAGTTTTGGTGACTTCGATGAAGGAACACCAACGTTACTTCGTTGTTCGTGATCAAGATGGTAAACTCTTGCCAAACTTCATTTCAGTCCGTAACGGAAACGCAGAGCATTTGGAAAATGTCATCAAGGGAAATGAAAAAGTCTTGGTGGCCCGCTTGGAGGACGGGGAATTCTTCTGGCGTGAAGACCAAAAATTGGTTATTTCTGAACTTGTTGAAAAATTGAACCATGTGACCTTCCACGAAAAGATTGGTTCCCTTCGTGAACACATGATTCGTACGGGGCAGATTGCCATTCTCTTGGCAGAAAAAGCTGGTTTGTCAGTGGATGAAACAGTTGACCTAGCGCGTGCAGCAGCCATTTACAAGTTTGACTTGTTGACGGGTATGGTTGGTGAGTTTGATGAACTCCAAGGTATTATGGGTGAGAAATATGCACTTCTTGCTGGGGAAACTCCAGCAGTTGCGGCTGCTATTCGTGAGCACTACATGCCTACATCAGCCGAAGGAGAACTTCCAGAGAGCAAGGTCGGAGCCATTCTAGCCATTGCAGACAAATTGGATACAATTTTGAGTTTCTTCTCAGTAGGTTTGATTCCATCAGGTTCTAACGACCCTTATGCCCTTCGTCGTGCGACGCAAGGTGTTGTTCGTATCTTGGATGCCTTTGGTTGGCATATTGCTATGGATGAGCTGATCGATAGCCTTTACAGCTTGAAATTTGACAGCTTGACTTATGAAAATAAAGCAGAGGTTATGGACTTTATCAAGGCTCGTGTTGATAAGATGATGGGTTCAACTCCAAAAGATATCAAGGAAGCAGTTCTTGCAAGTTCAAACTTTGTTGTGGCGGATATGCTAGAAGCAGCAAGTGCTCTTGTGGAAGCAAGCAAGAAAGAAGACTTCAAACCATCTGTCGAATCCCTCTCACGTGCTTTCAACTTGGCTGAAAAAGCCGAAGGAACTGATACTGTTGATCCTGCTCTCTTTGAGAATGAAGAAGAGAAAGCCTTGGCAGAAGCCGTAGAATCACTTGTTTTGTCAGGGACTGCAAGTCAGCAATTAGAACAACTCTTTGCGCTTAGCCCAGTTATTGATGCTTTCTTTGAAAATACCATGGTAATGGCTGAAGATCAGACTGTTCGACAAAATCGTTTGGCAATCTTGTCGCAATTAACCAAGAAAGCAGCTAAGCTCGCTCGTTTTAACCAAATCAATACTAAATAAACTCAGTCAAACGGACTGTATCTTATCACAAAGGAGAGGAAATGGATCCGAAAAAAATCGCTCGTATCAATGAGCTTGCCAAAAAGAAAAAAACAGAAGGCTTAACTTCTGCTGAAAAAGTGGAACAAGCTAAACTTCGTGAGGAGTACATCGAAGGCTATCGTCGATCTGTTCGTCACCACATCGAGGGAATCAAAATTGTGGACGAGGAAGGCAATGACGTCACACCAGAAAAACTACGTCAGGTACAACGTGAAAAAGGTTTGCACGGCCGTAGTATAGATGATCCTAACTCATAAAATGAAAGGGGGTGTAGATGATTTACATTCCCCTTTTCTGTTGTAATAAAAAAGAAGGAGCCAAATGGCTCCTTTTGGTTTCTTAGTTGCTTGCGCCAGATGTAGCGTCAGCGTCACCACCGTGGCCTCCAGCATCACCTGAATCAGAAGCGCCAGAAGTAGCATCGGCGTCTCCATGACCTCCAGCTGCAGGAGCAAATGGTCCGCTACCTCCCACCAAACGTTGACCAGTCTCTTTTAGGTACCAGTCAAGCCATGGTTGGAAGTTAAAGACGATTTCATTGATACCAGCGTATGATCCATCAGGATAGTACATTGCTTGGTAGTTGTGTGTGTTGATGACACCTGCAGGAGAACCTGGAACGATCGTACGGACGTATTCTTGGTTTCCGTTGCGAAGTGTTCCGATAACCCACTCTACGTTCTTCATACGTGCTGGTGGAAGAGAACCATGAACAGTCGACATACGGCTACCTGATTGAGGTGGTACACGTTTAGCAAACATGGTGTCTGGATCTTGGTGAGCGTTGTTATAGTAGAGGAATTGGTTGTTGTCGTCAGCGTATGTCAATTCAAATGGCATAGCTTTCAAGAACATATCGATTTGGTTAACGGTCAAGATACCGTGGTCCAATTTGACATAGGTATCACCAGAAACAGCTCCAGTGATTGCTGCAACTTTTTCTACCCATTCTGGATCGTCAGGATCAACTTCTGTAATGGTTGTAGCAATTGGTTTTCCACAATCCAAGTCTTCTGGTTCGATTGGTTTTGGTTTTTTCAATTTCGAAACGACTCCTACGTATTTAACAAAGTTATCTAAGCAAGTTTCAAGGAATTTAACAGTTCCTTCGTTGGTGATATTTCCGTTGTTATCAAAAGCTTCCTTAGCTTTGCCAAGAAGAAATTCGTTACCTGGAAGCGTGTAGGCATTGACACCTGGAGCATCAAGGATTTTACGAAGGTGAACTTGGGCGCGTGACGTTCCTTGGTCGTAGTATGATGCACCCACAATCATAACAGGCTTGTTTTCGAATGGATGAACTTCGTATGAAAGCCATTCAAGTACAGATTTGAGTGAAGCTGAGATAGTGTGGTTGTGCTCAGGAGTGGCGATAATGACACCATCAGCACGTGTAATCTTGTTATACAAGAAACGCAATTGGAAGCTTTCGTCCCATTTTTCGTCTTGGTTAAACATTGGAACTTCGTCGATTTCAAGGACTTCTAATTCAAATTTGAATTTGAAATTGCGACGAATAAATTCCAAGAGTTTGCGGTTATATGATTGATCGTAGTTTGATCCAACAAGTCCAACAAAATTCATTCTTTCGGTCTCCTATCTTACAAATTTTCCCAGTCAAATTCTTCTGCATCTTTGCGAAGCAATTCTTGTGCATTGCGCAATTTCTCAGTAATCTTCACGAAGATACGGAAGTCATCAAAGATGGCATCCAATTTCTTGATGACGTCAAGGTCAACCAAGTCACCACTTGGGTTAAATGCTTGAAGAGAGTGTGAGAGCAAGAATTCATCTGGAAGAACATTTGCCTTGATTTCAGGAGCGTTCAAGATTTGACGAAGTTGCAATTGGGCACGAGATGAACCAAGTGTACCGTAGGAAGCACCAGTGATCATGATTGGTTTGTTCAAAAGTGGGTAGATACCGTAAGATAGCCAAGCAAGAGCGCTCATCAAAACTGCAGGGATAGAGTGGTCGTACTCAGGAGTACCGATAATGACACCATCAGATGCTTCAATTTTAGCAGCAATTTCAAGAATTTCAGCAGGAAGAAGTTTATCTGCTGGTTTGTTGAAAACAGGAATGTCCTTAATTTCAACGAGTTCAATTTCAGCTTTATCTGCAAAGTGTTTTTGCATGTATTGGAGCAATTGGCGGTTTGTAGAACGTTTAGAGTTCGTTCCAACAATGGCAATAAGTTTTAGCATGAGATTTCCTTTCTCTTTTTACATAATACAATTTCGAAGGCCTGAAGAACATGCAAGGCGTCCCTCTTTGTCGATGAGGATGGCTTCAATACCATCTATACTTTCGACTTGCCAGAGGATAGAAGCGCTTCGTTCTCCGAAAAGGCGCGTTGTCCAAATCTCACCATCAACGGATTTATCAGAGATAATCGTTAGGCTAGCGAGATCGGTTTCGACAGGGAATCCTGTCTCACTATCAAAGATATGGTGATAGTCTTTTCCATCTACTGTCAGGTGGCGTTCATAGATACCTGAAGTGACAACGGATTTGTTAGAAGCAGGGATAGTTAGGAGATTATTGCCACGAGGATTTTGCGGATCTTGAATCCCAATCTGCCAGGCTTTCCCTTCTTTGGCTTGGTTATTCCCGATGGTGAGGATATTTCCTCCGAGATTGATCAAGGCAGAGGTGACACCGTGTTCTTTCAAATACTGGGCAACCTTATCTGCACTATAGCCCTTGGCTAAACAACCTAAATCAAGCTTCATTCCTTTCTTCTCTAAAAAGACAGTAGAGCTAGTCGGATCCAACTTGATAAAATGAGGGTCAACTAGAGGCAAGACAGCTTCGATTTCTTTAGAGTCTGGAAGCCGTGCATCTGCAAATCCGATTCGCCAGGTTTGAATCAAGGGACCAATACTGATATTGAGATGGCTAGATGGAGCTAGGCTATGCTCAAGTCCAAGAGCAATCAGTTCAAACAGGTCAGGATGAACCTTAACAGGTGCGATTCCAGCCTGGTAGTTGATTTCCATCAGTTCGGATTCTTGACTGTTGGCGTTAAAGCGGTATTCGAGCTCCTTGAGCAAATCAAAGGCTCCTTGAAGTAGGCAATCAGCCTGTTCATCTACTAATGAAATCGTGATAGTTGTTCCCATTAGCCGTTCAGAACGTGAATGAAGAGGCAAGCTACCAGCTCCTTTCTCTTTATAGGAAATCATTCAATATAAGGTCGTTAAAGAAAAATTAAACCCCTTACATTTTCTTTCCATGTATCTAGCATATCATAAAGTCAGCGTTTTCACAAATGAATTTTGACAAAAAGTCAAGAAATATGCTCAAAATTAATATGAAAACGATAGAAAAATTAGATTCATCAATGTTAAGTGTATTTTTTTCTGAAAAAAAGAGAATTCTGAGCAAATATCTTGTAAACGCTAACAGTAAATGATATACTAGGAAGGTAAATCAAAAATTAAAGGTAGGAATTTTTCTATGAGTAAAATCGTTGTAGTTGGTGCTAACCACGCTGGTACAGCTTGTATTAATACGATGTTGGACAACTTCGGACATGAGAACGAAATCGTAGTATTTGACCAAAACTCAAATATTTCATTCCTTGGTTGTGGAATGGCGCTTTGGATCGGGGAACAAATTGATGGCCCAGAAGGTCTCTTCTACTCTGATAAAGAAAAATTGGAAGCAAAAGGTGCTAAAGTTTACATGAACTCACCAGTTCTTTCAATTGACTACGATAACAAAGTTGTGACTGCAGAAGTTGAAGGTAAAGAACACAAAGAGTCTTATGACAAATTGATCTTTGCAACTGGTTCAACTCCAATCTTGCCTCCAATCGAAGGTGTTGAAATCGTTAAGGGTAACCGCGAATTCAAAGCGACTCTTGAAAATGTACAATTTGTTAAATTGTACCAAAACGCTGAAGAAGTTATTGAGAAACTTGAAGACAAGAGCAAACACCTTGAGCGCATTGCCGTTGTTGGTGGTGGTTACATCGGTGTTGAGCTTGCTGAAGCTTTTGAGCGTCTTGGAAAAGAAGTTGTCCTTGTTGATATCGTAGACACTGTCTTGAACGGCTACTATGACAAAGACTTTACCCAAATGATGGCGAAGAACTTGGAAGACCACAACATCCGCTTGGCTCTTGGTCAGACAGTTAAAGCCATCCAAGGTGATGGAAAAGTTGAACGCTTGGTAACAGACAAAGAAACATTTGATGTGGATATGGTGGTTCTTGCTGTTGGTTTCCGTCCAAATACAGCTCTTGCTGACGGTAAGATTGAACTCTTCCGCAATGGTGCCTTCCTTGTAGATAAGAAACAAGAAACATCTATCCCAGGTGTATACGCTGTTGGTGACTGTGCGACTGTTTATGACAATGCACGTAAAGATACAAGCTACATCGCTCTTGCATCTAACGCTGTACGTACTGGTATCGTTGGTGCTTATAACGCTTGTGGACATGAATTGGAAGGAATCGGAGTTCAAGGATCAAACGGTATCTCTATCTACGGTCTTCACATGGTTTCGACTGGTTTGACTCTTGAAAAAGCCAAAGCTGCAGGCTATAATGCAACTGAAACAGGCTTTAACGATCTTCAAAAACCAGAATTTATCAAACATGACAACCACGAAGTTGCCATCAAGATTGTCTTTGACAAAGACAGCCGCGAAATTCTTGGCGCTCAAATGGTATCACGTGATTCTGCTATCAGCATGGGAATTCATATGTTCTCACTTGCTATCCAAGAGCATGTGACAATTGACAAGTTGGCTTTGACAGATCTATTCTTCTTGCCACACTTTAACAAACCATACAACTACATCACAATGGCTGCACTTACAGCTGAAAAATAAAAAATGATGAGCTATCTGGCCTTAGGTTAAGGTCAGATAGTTTTTTAGTTATACTCTTCGAAAATCTCTTCAAACCACGTCAACGTCGCCTTGCCGTATATATGTTACTGACTTCGTCAGTTCTATCTACAACCTCAAAGCAGTGTTTTGAGCAACCTGCGGCTAGCTTCCTAGTTTGCTCTTTGATTTTCATTGAGTATCAATCTGTACCCATACAATTATCCTTTTTTTATCTTGTACTTCATTCTAATCTGGCTTAAAATGAAATGGTAGCTACCAATACAAATGATGAGGATTAAGAAATGACTGAAAATCGTTATGAACTAAATAAAAACTTGGCACAGATGCTCAAAGGTGGGGTTATCATGGACGTTCAGAACCCTGAACAGGCTCGTATCGCAGAGGCTGCTGGTGCGGCAGCTGTTATGGCCTTGGAGCGAATTCCAGCTGATATTCGTGCAGCTGGTGGGGTTTCCCGTATGAGTGATCCAAAGATGATTAAGGAAATCCAAGAAGCGGTCAGCATTCCAGTGATGGCCAAGGTTAGAATTGGGCATTTTGTTGAAGCTCAGATTTTAGAGGCTATTGAGATTGACTATATCGATGAGAGTGAAGTGCTGTCTCCAGCAGACGACCGTTTTCATGTGGACAAGAAAGAATTCCAAGTTCCTTTTGTCTGTGGAGCTAAGGACTTGGGTGAAGCCTTGCGTCGTATCGCTGAAGGAGCTTCCATGATTCGGACAAAAGGAGAACCGGGTACAGGAGACATCGTTCAAGCCGTTCGTCATATGCGCATGATGAATCAGGAAATACGCCGTATTCAAAATCTACGCGAAGATGAACTTTATGTGGCTGCCAAGGACTTGCAAGTCCCTGTAGAATTGGTCCAATACGTCCATGAACACGGAAAATTGCCAGTTGTCAACTTTGCAGCCGGAGGTGTTGCAACACCAGCAGATGCTGCGCTGATGATGCAACTGGGGGCAGAGGGTGTCTTTGTCGGTTCAGGTATTTTCAAGTCAGGAGATCCTGTTAAACGAGCAAGTGCCATTGTCAAAGCGGTAACCAACTACCAAAATCCTCAAATTCTAGCACAAATCTCTGAAGACCTAGGGGAAGCCATGGTTGGTATCAATGAGAATGAAATTCAAATTCTCATGGCTGAGCGAGGAAAATAGATGAAAATCGGAATACTAGCCTTGCAAGGCGCCTTTGCAGAGCATGCAAAAGTGTTAGATAAATTAGGAGTCACTGGTGTCGAAATCAGAAATTTAGATGATTTTCAGAAATATCAGAGTGACTTGTCCGGTTTGATTTTGCCTGGCGGTGAGTCTACAACCATGGGCAAGCTCTTGCGTGACCAGCAGATGCTGCTTCCCATCCGAGAAGCCATTCTTTCTGGACTACCAGTCTTTGGAACTTGTGCGGGATTAATCTTACTAGCTAAGGAAATCACTTCTCAGGAAGAAAGTCATCTTGGAACCATGGATATAGTGGTTGAGCGCAATGCTTATGGGCGCCAACTAGGAAGCTTCTATACAGAGGCAGAATGTAAGGGAGTTGGTCAGATTCCCATGACCTTTATCCGTGGACCGATTATCAGCAGTGTTGGAGAGGGTGTAGAAGTTTTAGCAACAGTTGATGATCAAATCGTTGCAGCCCAAGAAAAAAATATGCTGGTAACTTCTTTTCATCCAGAATTGACAGATGATGTTGGCTTGCACCAGTACTTTATCAATATGTGTAAAGAAAAAAGTTGAGAAAAGATTCTCAACTTTTTTACATGTAATAAACAATGGCAATATATTGGAGTGCAGACGCCGCTAGGATAAAGAGATGCCAAATCATGTGGAAATAAGGTTTTTTCTTAGCGTAAAATCCAGCTCCAACTGTATAACAGAGCCCACCAGTTACCATGAGACTCCAGAAAATTGGCGTTGTTTGACTGATAATGGCAGGAATGATAGCCAGAACCAACCAGCCCATAATCAGGTAAAGGGCAAGGCTGAATTTCTCATTGACCTTTTTAGCAAAGATTTTATAGAGGATGCCAAAGATGGTCGTTCCCCACTGAATAGCAATGATCAGATAGCCAAACCAGTTATTCATCAAAGTCAATACGACCGGCGTATAAGAGCCAGCGATAGCCACATAAATCATAGAATGATCGATGATTCGCAAGACGTATTTATGGGTCGAACCGTAGGCCATAGAGTGGTAAATGGTTGATGAGAGGAACATGAGAAAGAGACTGATAACAAAGATAGAAACGCCAAAAGATGATAAAAATCCGTGTGCTTCATAACTATAGGTGGATGAAATAGGGAGCAAGATGAGCATGATAACGGCACCCACAGCATGGGTCACACTATTAGCAATTTCCTCTCCGAAACTGAGCTTTTTACTGAGTTTTAGACTGGTATTCATTGGATTTCCTCCTCTTCTTTGATAAGGATTAAGTCTAGAGTTTGATGATAGAGTTTAACCGTTTGACAGCTAGTTTGGATAATAGGATTTTCTGGATCAATCCCATGGTTCATGTAGTCCACAAAAGCGTCGTAGAGCTGGTCTGAGCTCGCTTGAGTTTGTAGAGTATTGAGGGTCTGAGCGATTTCTTGGATCGAAAAGACAGACTTGAGAGTGGTGATGGCAATTAAACGGGCAATCTGTTTGCGTTGGTATTTTTTCTTGTCTGGCTTTGTCAGGTAACCATGTTTGACATAGTTATTGACCATGGATGCTGTTAGTCCCTTGTCTTTATCTGGAGAGATAGGGGCACAGACTTGATTGACATAAAGCAAAACCTGATCCAGATAGAGGTCAATATTTGGAATGTCTTCCCATTTTGGGTAGGAAAAGATAGAATTCATTTCCAACTCCTTTTTATCTAGTTTAAATAACTAGATTATAAAATAATAAAAAACAAAAGTCAAGTTTCAACTGCTTGTAGAAAGCTTTAAATTATGCTATGATGAGAGAAACTAGTTAGAAATGAGGGGAAGAGATGGAGATTCGTTTAGCTTTTCCAAACGAAGTAGATGCGATTATGCAGGTGATGGAGGATGCTAAAAAGTGCTTAGCTGAGTCTGGTAGCGACCAGTGGCAAAATGGCTATCCAAATGCAGATATCATTATTGATGATATCATCTCTGGTCAAGCTTATGTGGCATTGGGAGAGGAAGAACTGTTAGCCTATGCTGCTGTGACCAAGAGTCCAGAGAAATACTATGAAGCCATTTATGAAGGGAGTTGGCAGGGGGGAGAATCAGAATATCTGGTCTTTCACCGTATCGCTGTGGCAGCAGATGTCCAAGGACAAGGTGTTGCTCAGACTTTCCTAGAAGGCTTGATTGAAGGTTTTGATTATCTAGATTTTCGTTCAGATACGCATGCACAAAACAAGGCCATGCAGCATATCTTTGAAAAGCTAGGCTTCCAACAGGTTGGTAAGGTTCCAGTTGATGGGGAACGTTTGGCCTATCAGAAATTAAAAAAATGAAGCAGAAAAAGTACGCAAAAATGCTCTACCCGTCGCCAATTGGAACCTTATCCTTAATTGCTGACAAGCAATATCTGTATGGAATTTGGGTACAGGACCAAACTCATTTTGAGAGGGGAATCGCTGGAGATAGTATAGAAGTAGTTAAGAAACATCCCGTCCTAGACCAGGTTATTTCCTATTTAGATACCTATTTCGAAGGCAGTGTTCAGAATCTATCTGACTTACCTTTGGCTCCTATTGGAACAGATTTTGAAAAGCGAGTCTGGACTTACTTACAGGCCATTCCTTATGGTCAGACAGTGACTTATGGACAAATAGCGAAAGACTTGCAAGTAGCTTCTGCTCAAGCGATTGGCGGAGCAGTGGGGCGTAATCCTTGGTCTATACTCGTACCCTGCCATCGTGTGCTGGGATCAGGCAATCGTCTGACAGGCTATGCATCTGGAGTCGAAAAGAAAGCCTGGCTCTTGCGACATGAAGGTGCAGCATTTCAAGAAAATAAAAAATAGAAAGAAAAGAAGATGTTAGAATTTATCGAATACCCAAAATGTTCAACTTGTAAGAAAGCAAAAAATGAATTAGATCAACTTGGACTGGAATACCAAGATGTCCACATCGTAGAAGAAACACCAAGTGAAGAAGTGATTTTGAACTGGTTGGAATCTTCCGGTTTTGAAGTGAAACAATTTTTCAATACTAGCGGGATCAAATACCGTGAACTGGGCTTGAAAGATAAGGTGGGAAGTTTGTCAAAACAAGAAGCAGCCAAGCTTCTAGCGAGTGATGGTATGTTATTGAAACGTCCAATTTTGGTGGAGAATGGTGCTGTTAAACAAATCGGCTATAGAAAAACCTATGAGGACTTAGGTTTGAGATAGTTTTTATTTATCTCCTTGATAGGTAAAATATATAGCCTCCCTGTTTTAAAGTGTGATAAACTAGAAGATAGACAAAGTCTGAGCAGCCCGTAGCAAATAATTTGCTTGCGCGCAGAAGTATGATAGAATGAATCATTATCAGGAGAGGATGTTTTTATGACTGTTACAACATTTTTAGCATCAGATTGGTACCAAAGTTTGATGCAATTCATTCCGGATGGTAAGCTCTTTAGTTTGCGTTCGGTCTTTGATGGAATTCCAAGGATTGTCCAACAATTGCCTACAACCTTGATGTTGACGCTTGGAGGTGCACTCTTTGGTTTGCTACTTGCCCTAATTTTTGCCATTGTTAAGATCAATCGTGTTAGGATTTTATATCCCTTGCAAGCCTTTTTCGTTAGCTTCTTAAAAGGTACCCCAATCCTAGTTCAACTTATGTTGACCTACTATGGAATTCCTTTGTTACTGAAAGCTATCAACCAACAATGGGGAACTGGTCTCAATATCAATGCGATTCCAGCAGCGCTTTTTGCGATTGTGGCCTTTGCTTTTAATGAGGCGGCTTATGCAAGTGAAACGATTCGTGCGGCCATCCTTTCTGTTAATCCCGGTGAAATTGAGGCGGCACGCAGTTTGGGTATGACGCGAGCGCAAGTTTATCGTCGCGTGATTATTCCAAATGCGGCGGTAGTTGCGACTCCAACCTTGATTAATTCCCTCATCGGTTTGACCAAGGGGACTTCTCTAGCCTTTAGCGCAGGTGTTGTGGAGGTCTTTGCCCAAGCTCAGATTTTAGGTGGAGCTGATTATCGCTATTTTGAACGTTTCATCTCCGTAGCCCTTGTCTATTGGGTAGTCAATATCGGAATTGAAAGCCTCGGCCGTTTCATCGAGAGAAAAATGGCTATCTCAGCACCGGATACAGTGTCTACAGATGTGAAAGGAGACCTTCGTTAATGATTAAGATTTCGAATTTAAGCAAATCCTTTTCAGGACAGACAGTCTTGAATCATCTGAACTTGGATATCCAAAAAGGTGAGGTAGTGGCTTTGATTGGTTCATCTGGAGCTGGGAAATCAACCTTTCTTCGAAGTTTAAACTATCTTGAAACTCCAGATAGTGGAACGATTCAGATTGACAATTTTAAAGTTGATTTTTCTCAGATTAGCCAAGAAGAAATTCTAACCCTTCGTCGCAAGTTGTCTATGGTTTTCCAACAGTTTAATTTGTTTGAACGCCGAACTGCTCTTGACAATGTCAAGGAAGGTTTGATTGTCGTTAAAAAATTATCGGACGAGGAAGCAACAAAAATCGCTAAGGAAGAGTTGGCCAAGGTTGGTCTTTCTGATCGTGAAAACCATTATCCTCGCCATTTATCAGGTGGACAAAAGCAACGGGTTGCCCTCGCGCGTGCGCTTGCTATGAAACCAGATGTCTTGCTCTTGGACGAACCAACATCAGCTCTTGATCCAGAATTGGTCGGAGAAGTGGAAAAATCTATTGCAGATGCCGCTAAGTCTGGTCAGACCATGATCTTGGTTAGTCACGATATGTCTTTTGTAGCCCAAGTGGCAGATAAGATTTTGTTCCTAGATAAAGGGAAAATCATCGAGTCAGGCACACCGGATGAAATCATCAATCATCCGAAAGAAGAACGGACAAAAGAATTTTTTGCTAGTTACAAACGGACTTATATTTGATATAATAGAAAAAGGAAAACTCAGTTAGTTGGACTAGCTGAGTTTACTCTTTAAAAAAGATAGAAACGAGAGAGATCATGCTACTGCATTTATTTTCTTTATATTTCGAGAGTTTGATCTTAACGACCATCCTTGTCGTGATTTTTCTGGGGATTTGGATTGGATTGAGAGCCATGTCTGGTGTGGACAAGACAGCCAAAGCTCGCCAAGCTCATCTCTATGATATGATTATGATTGGAGTTTTGGTCGTTCCGGTGTTATCCTTTGCCGTCATGAGTTTGCTCTTGGTTTTCAAGGCATAATCCTTGCGTGACTAGCAAGAATGAGTTAGAATAAAGATAGTTACAACAAGAAAGAAGGAATCGAAATGTACGATACGATTATTGTCGGTGCTGGACCTGCGGGAATGACCGCTGCCTTATATGCTGCTCGCAGCAATCTGAAAGTGGCTTTGATTGAAGGTGGTCTGCCAGGCGGGCAAATGAATAACACATCTGATATTGAAAACTATCCAGGTTATGCCAATATCAGTGGACCTGAATTGGCTGAAAAGATGTTTGAACCACTTGAAAACCTTGGAGTGGAGCATCTTTATGGCTATGTTGAAAATATTGAAGACCAGGGTGACTATAAGAAGGTAATCACTGATGATCAAGTTTACGAAACCCGTACGGTCATTGTGGCAACTGGGTCAAAACACCGTCTTTTGGGTGTACCTGGAGAAGAAGAACTGAACAGTCGTGGTGTTTCTTACTGTGCCGTATGTGATGGAGCCTTTTTCCGTGACCAAGACTTGCTCGTAGTCGGTGGTGGAGATTCAGCGGTAGAAGAAGCTCTGTTCTTGACTCGCTTTGCCAAGACTGTCACTATTGTTCACCGTCGAGATGAACTTCGTGCCCAAAAGGTTTTGCAAGACCGTGCTTTTGCAAATGAGAAAGTCAACTTTATCTGGGATTCTGTTGTCAAAGAAATCAAAGGTGAAAACCGAGTAGAATCTGTCGTATTTGAAAATGTAAAAACGGGTCAAGTGACAGAGCAAGCCTTCGGTGGTGTCTTTATATATGTTGGTTTGGATCCTGTTAGCGATTTTGTTAAAGAATTGAATATTCAAGACCAGGCAGGCTGGATTGTAACAGATAATCACATGAAAACTGCCGTTGACGGTATCTTTGCAGTTGGAGATGTTCGCCAGAAAGACCTTCGCCAAGTGACAACAGCAGTTGGAGATGGGGCTATCGCTGGTCAAGAAGCCTATAAATTTATCACAGAACATAGTTAAGAAAAAAGTTTCCAATCAAGTGATTGGAAACTTTTTTTATAGTCTGTTTCGGAAAACTTCGTACATGAGAATGGCTGCAGCAACACTGGCATTGAGGCTTTGAACATGCCCATTCATGGGAATGGTAATCATTTCATCGACCTGTTTTTTGATGTTGCTGGAGATGCCTTTTCCTTCATTTCCGATGATGAGGGCGATTTTCCCTTTTGTATTCCACTTGTGGCAAGGGGTACCGTTCATATCCGTTCCAAAGGTCCAGAAGCCTTCATCCTTGAGTTTATCTAAGGTTTGACTGAGGTTGGTCACTCGCGCAATCGGTACATGCTCAATAGCACCTGTGGCCGTTTTGGCAACGACAGGAGTCACTCCGACAGCACGGTGCTTGGGAATGATGACACCTGAAACATTGGTCGCATCAGCTGTTCGCAAGATTGAACCCAGATTATGAGGGTCAGTTAGACCATCCAGAATCAATAGCAAAGGATTTTCTTCTTGACGTGTTTTTGCAAGGATGTGATCCAGCTCGCTATAGGCAAATTCTGACACTCGTAGAACAAAACCTTGGTGAACAGCGCCTTCGGTCATCTCAGACAGGGATTTTTTTGAAGTCCAAGAAATGGACACCTTTTTTTCTGTAGCCAGTTCCTTGACCTTCTCAACATTCTTACCTCGAAGATCTTCTTGGAGGTAGAGTTTATTTCCAGTGTTTGCAAGGAGGGCTTCTGTAACGGCGTGGACGCCATAGACAATATCATTTGTTTTCATGCCTCTATTATAACACAAAACCCCGTCTTGCAACGGGATTTTCTTTATTCGAGGATGAGGAGTCCATCTTTGACAGCAAATGGGTCTTTTTCGTTGATACGATCGTAAAACATGATTCCGTTTATATGATCAATTTCATGTTGGACAACGATAGAGTTGTATCCCTTGAGCTTGATTCGGTGTTTTTCGCCATCCTTGTCAAAGTAATCAACAGTGACACGGGCATGACGGACAACATAGCCAGGCACATTTCGGTCAACAGAAAGACACCCTTCTCCTTCGCCAAGAGCAGCGTCCTGAACAGAGTGAGATACAATTTTTGGATTGTACATAATAGCTTGCAAGTCGTAGGCTTCCTGTGGAGTTTCACCTTCTTCCACAATATTTGGGACCAAGACGGCAATAATGCGTTTTGAAATATCGAGTTGGGGAGCAGCCAGCCCAACACCACCGCGGAGCCCCATTTTCTCAGCCATAACAGGATCTTGGGAATGTTTGAGGAATTGCATCATCTTTTCACCAAGGATGATTTCCTGGTCAGACAGTGGGAAAGTGACCTCCTCAGCAACTGCGCGAAGAGTTGGATTCCCCTCGCGGATAATATCGTTCATATCAATTAAGTGAGCAGCTTTTGTAATACGTTCTATTGTAGACATTTTCTCTCCTTTCATTACCTCTACATGATAACACAAAATAGGCGAGAAAGAAAGTCGCAGAAGTTCCTAAAAAATAATATAATAAACGGTATTCCTCTTTTGTCTGTGGTATAATAAAAGAAAAGACTTGCACCAAAAAGCAAGGGGGAATAAAGATGGAAAAGCGACAAGATAGACGGTCTCAGGGCTCTCTTTATGGGGTGTGGAGAACTAGTGTGGATTTCTTTCGGAATTATAAATCCTGGACCAATGCCCAGTTTATTATTGTGTTATTGCTTGCAGTTGCCTTATCCATGGGGGGGAACTTATTAGTTCGAGCAGTACAAGGTAGTAAGGGAACAAGCCCTGGTAGCCAAACTCTTGATTCAGCTAGTACATCTGGTCAATCCAAGGAAGATCAGTCTGGTGAAACAACGGCACGTATCATGGCAAATGGTGACCTTCTTTATCATATCCCTATCTACCGAACAGCTCTTAAAGAAGATGGGACCTATGATTTCCATGAAAATTTTGAGTATGTAAAACCCTGGCTCAAACAAGCGGATTTGGTGATTGGTGACTTTGAAGGAACGGTGAACAAGGACCACTACTTGGCAGGTTATCCTCTTTTTAATGCACCAGGGGAAGTCATGGATGCGATCAAGGATGCAGGCTACCAAGTTCTAGACTTGGCTCATAATCATATTTTGGATTCTCAAATTGAGGGAGTGGTTTCAACGGCTCAAGCTATTGAAAAGGCTGGAATGACACCCATCGGAGTCTACACACATGAATCCCGTGACCAAGCCCCTATAGTCATCAAGGAAGTCAATGGTATCAAGGTAGCTCTCCTGGCCTATTCTTATGGTTTTAATGGCATTGAGCAGTATATCTCTCAAGAGGACTATAATCGCTATCTTTCTGATTTGAATGAAGATAAGATGAAGGCAGAAATCGAGCGCGCAGAGAAAGAAGCGGATATTACTGTCATCATGCCTCAGATGGGAATTGAGTACCAGCTAGAACCAACGGAAGAACAGAAAACACTGTACCATAAGATGATTGACTGGGGAGCTGATATTATCTTTGGAGGACATCCTCACGTCGTTGAACCTGCCGAAACAGTTGAAAAAGATGGTGACAAAAAACTGATTATCTATTCCATGGGAAATTTCCTCTCAAATCAACGCATTGAAACCATGCAAGACGAGGAAAATGCCAAGTGGACAGAGCGCGGTGTTCTTATGGATGTGACCATTAAGAAAAAAGATGGAAAGACAAGGATTGAAACCGCCAAAGCGCATCCTACTTGGGTCAATCGAACACCTAAAGGAACTTACTCTCCAGAAGGCTATCCGCTTTTCCTCTATCAGACCTATATCCTAGAGGACTTCATCGAGGGGGGCAGTCACCGTGACAAGTTGGACGAGGCGACCAAGGAACGAATTGACACGGCCTATAAAGAAATGAATGAACATGTAGGGTTGAAGTGGTAGACGCTCGCCCTAAAGGAGACGAGATGACGATTAAATTAATTGCAACGGATATGGATGGAACTTTGCTGGATCCAAGAGGGCAACTGGACTTGCCGCGTTTAGAAAAGATTTTAGACCAATTAGATGAACGAGGTATCCGTTTTGTCATTGCGACGGGGAATGAAGTTCACCGTATGAGGCAATTACTAGAACACTTGGCGAGTAGAGTAGTTCTAGTCGTTGCCAATGGGGCGCGTATTTTTGAAAACAATGAACTGATTCAAGCGCAGACCTGGGATGATGCTATGGTTGACAAGGCTCTCCTTCATTTTAAAGGGAGAGAGTGCCGAGATCAGTTCGTCGTCACTAGTATGAACGGGAGTTTTGTCAAGGAAGGGACTGTTTTTACAGACCTAGAAAAATTTATGACACCAGAGATGATTGAAAAACTTTACCAAAGGACCAATTTTGTGGATGAGCTAAACTCAGACCTCTTTGGAGGAGTTCTAAAGATGAGCATGGTCGTTGGTGAAGAACGTTCTAGTTCAGTTTTGCAGGAAATCAATGATCTCTTTGATGGTCATGTAAGGGCTGTTTCTAGCGGTTATGGCTGTATTGATATCCTGCAAGCTGGGGTTCACAAGGCTTGGGGATTGGAAGAATTACTCAAGCGCTGGAATTTGACATCGGAACAAATCATGGCTTTTGGTGATAGCGAAAATGATGTTGAGATGTTGGAACTGGCTGGGATTGCCTATGCTATGCAAAATGCAGCTGATGAGGTTAAGGCAGTTGCGACTGCCCTAGCACCAGCTAACAACCAGGCAGGCGTTTATCAAGTTCTAGAGAATTGGTTAGAGAAAGAGGGATAGGGTGGCAGTACAGTTATTAGAGAATTGGCTCTTAAAGGAGCAGGAAAAAATTCAAACCAAGTATCGTGAATTGAATCAAGTATCTGTTCTAGAGCCAGATATCATCTTTATTGGTGATTCGATAGTGGAATATTACCCTCTTCAAGAGTTATTTGGGGATGCCATGACGATTGTTAATCGGGGCATCCGAGGCTACCAGACGAGACTTTTATTAGAGAATTTGGATGCCCATCTTTATGGTGATGCTGTGGATCAAATTGTTCTCTTGATTGGGACAAACGATATCGGAAAAGATGTTTCCATGAATGAAACCTTGGATAATCTTGAGCGTGTGATCCAATCGATTGCCCGAGAATATCCGCTGTCACAAATAAAGCTCCTTTCGATTTTGCCAGTCAATGAGGGAGAGAAATACAAGCAGACAGTATATATTCGTACCAATGAAAAGATTAGAGAATGGAATCAAGCCTATGAGGCTCTAGCATCCGCCTATGTGCAGGTAGATTTTGTGTCGATTTATGATAGTTTGACAGATACAGAAGGACAACTTCAATCAGCCTATACAACGGATGGTCTCCATCTAAGTGTAGCCGGTTATCAAGCCTTATCAGAAGCCTTAAAAGGGGTTCTTTTCTAAAGAAACGGCTTGATTTTGCATTTTTTTTGAAGATAGGTTATAATAGTTCTAACATCCTGGGGTCGTTACGGATTCGACAGGCATTATGAGGCATATTTTGCAACCCGTGTGGCGACGTAAACGCTCAGTTAAATATAACTGCAAAAAATAACACTTCTTACGCTCTAGCTGCCTAAAAACCAGCAGGCGTGACCTGATTTGGATTGCTCGTGTTCAATGACAGGTCTTATGATTAGCGAGATACGATCAAGCCTTGTCTAGTGGTTTGATAAGAGAATAATAGACTCGCAGTTCCTAGGCTTGAGTTATGTGTCGAGGGACTGTTAAAATAATACATAACCTATGGTTGTAGACAAATATGTTGGCAGGTGTTTGGACGTGGGTTCGACTCCCACCGGCTCCATTATGAACAGGTATACAGTAGATTTTTTCCAAATTGTATCCTTTGTTGTATCCTTCGTTGTATCCTATTTATTCTAGTATGTTAGTGGAGAATTACTCAAGAGGCTGAAGAGGACGGTTTGCTAAATCGTTAGGTCGGGTAACTGGCGCGGGGGTTCGAATCCCCCATTCTCCGTTAGATAAACCCAGTGTTTTTCTAAATAACTATCCTTGGAGGTAGTCTCCAAGAGTAAATTTTCATAATGAGGTGAAACATGAAAAAGGTCAAGTTACTAAGTATCTTAGCACTTTCAACAGTTGTCTTGGGTGCATGTTCTGTATTTTCTAATCAGTCATCTGAAGCTTCTTCTGACAACAAGGAGAAAACGGAACAAGTTGAGAAGAAGGATGAAGCAGCGGAAGTTAAAGAGAAAGTTACAAAGGATGCTGAGATTCTCTTAGACTCAGTTCTTACTAGCGACTCTGCTCGATTTAAGAAGATTTATGGCGACACTTATGAAAAATGGACTGAGGCAGTATTTGCTGTACAAACAAGTGAAAAAATCAAAGAAGAAGGTCTTTCACCTGCATCTACCTATTCAGTACAATGGCACAAAGATTTCCCTGTAGAAACTCCAGAAGAAACCATTTCAGGTTTCTTGAAGATGAGACGTAGATTATATCAAGATATCGGTTCTTACACTGTTAAAGACGTGAAGGTTGATGAATCAGGAAATACAGCGACTGTTACCTTCAACTCTAAGAAGTTACACTCTAAAGGATTGGCTTCATCTACAAGGGAAGTTCTCACTACTCTTATTGGAGGTGTTGATAACCTAGGTAAATACAATCAAGCTGGTTCAAATGTTGATATCAAGCGTTACCAAACATTGGTTTCTTACTGGATTTTTGAGCATCTATTCAAGAAAGATTTCTCAACCTACAGTGACGTTGACCCTAACTTAGCTCATACACCTTTCACTACTGGTGATTTTGATACTGAAATCAAATTAACAAAGGATAAGGATGGAAACTGGCTGATTTCTCAAGAAGATTACCGTACTTTGGCGACAGAGTTGCTTGATGATACAGAAGGTTATGATAAAATTGTCCGTAAAAACTCAACGAAGTCTAATGACAAATCAACAGACAAGTCTTCTGATAAATCTTCAAACAAATCCACTGATAAATCAACAGACAAATCTTCAGATAAAAAAGATAAAAGCAATATCTAATCTTTAGATTTAAAAGAAAAACAAGTAGTCAAAATAAACTACTTGTTTTTTTATGAATTAGGATACAAAAATGTGGTGTGATAGTTAGAGTAACTCAGCCTTTCATTTCTAGATATTGTTCTTAGAACGATAAAAAAACTGCATTGAGGTGCAGTTTTTCTTTTTTCTACGGAAGACATGGGATTCGAACCCACGCACGCTGTTACACGCCTACCGCGTTTCCAACACGGCCTCTTAAGCCTCTTGAGTAATCTTCCAATACTTACTCAAATAGTCTACCATAAAGCCACTTATCTTGCAATAAAAATTTTGGAAATAAGAAAAATGATAGAATTTGAAAGAAAATGATAAAAAATGCTTGACTTTGGTAGAGAATGTGCTAGAATGAATAGTGTAAACGATAACAGGAGGTGGTTTGGTGTTAAAAACTGAGCGGAAGCAACTGATTTTAGAGGAGTTAAATCAACATCATGTAGTTTCCCTAGAAAAATTGGTTAGTCTATTAGAAACGTCAGAATCAACAGTTCGAAGAGACTTGGATGAGTTGGAAGCAGAAAATAAGCTTCGTCGTGTGCATGGTGGAGCAGAATTGCCCCACTCCTTGCAGGAAGAAGAAACCATTCAAGAAAAATCTGTCAAAAACCTTCAAGAGAAGAAGCTACTGGCTCAAAAAGCAGCCTCTCTTATTAAGGAAAAAGATGTCATCTTTATCGATGCTGGAACGACAACTGCTTTTTTAATCAAGGAATTGGTTAATAAGAATATTACAGTTGTAACTAACTCCATTCACCATGCGGTTCAGTTGGTTGAAAAACAGATTCCAACTGTCATGGTTGGAGGAAGTGTCAAGATGGCGACAGATGCATGTATCGGTGGAGTTGCTCTTAATCAAATTAACCAATTGCACTTTGACCGTGCCTTTATCGGGATGAATGGTGTAGACGATGGTTATTATACGACTCCTGATATGGAGGAGGGAGCCGTTAAGCGTGCTATTTTAGAGAATGCCAAACAAACCTATGTCTTGGTGGATTCATCAAAGATTGGTCAAACTTGCTTTGCCAAGGTAGCACCACTTAAACGCGCTATTGTCATCACAAGTCAAGGGCATGAGCTCTTGCAGGCTATTAAGAAGAAAACGGAGGTAATAGAAGTATGATTTATACAGTCACACTCAATCCATCCATTGACTATATCGTGCGCTTGGACCTAGTTCAAGTCGGCAGTGTCAATCGTATGGACAGTGATGATAAGTTTGCTGGTGGGAAAGGAATCAATGTCAGTCGTGTCTTGAAACGCTTGGGTATTCCAAATACTGCGACTGGATTTATCGGAGGTTTTACTGGTAAATTTATCACAGATACTTTGGCTGAAGAGCAAATTGAGACACGTTTTGTTCAAGTAGCAGAAGATACTCGTATCAATGTCAAGATTAAAGCAGACCAAGAAACAGAAATCAATGGAACGGGTTCAAATGTGGAACCGGATCAGCTAGAAGAGTTGAAAGCTATTTTGTCTAGTTTGACCGCAGAAGATACGGTTGTGTTTGCAGGTTCGAGTGCTAAGAACCTAGGCAATGTTATCTATAAGGATTTGATTGCCTTGACACGCCAGACTGGTGCGCAAGTCGTTTGTGATTTTGAAGGACAGACCTTGATTGATAGTTTAGACTACCAGCCACTTTTGGTGAAGCCAAATAATCACGAACTGGGAGCTATCTTTGGAGTGAAACTTGAAAGTTTAGATGAAATCGAGAAATATGCTCGAGAATTGCTGGCTAAAGGTGCTCAAAACGTCATTATCTCCATGGCTGGCGACGGTGCTCTTCTTGTCACATCTGAGGGAGCTTACTTCGCAAAGCCTATCAAGGGAACAGTCAAAAATTCAGTTGGGGCTGGTGACTCTATGGTTGCTGGGTTTACAGGTGAATTTGTCAAATCTAAAGATGCAGTAGAAGCCTTCAAATGGGGAGTAGCTTGTGGAACAGCAACGACCTTCTCGGATGACTTGGCAACAGCGGAATTTATTAAAGAAACATATGAAAAAGTTGAGGTAGAAAAACGATGAAAATTCAAGACCTATTAAGAAAAGATGTCATGTTGCTGGATTTACAGGCAACTGAAAAAACAGCTGTCATCGAAGAGATGATTAAAAGTTTGGTAGATAACGGTTATGTGACAGATTTTGAAACCTTTAAAGAAGGAATTTTGGCGCGTGAAGCCTTGACTTCTACAGGTCTTGGTGACGGAATTGCTATGCCTCATAGCAAGAACTCTGCTGTAAAAGAAGCAACAGTTCTCTTTGCTAAGTCAAACAAGGGTGTTGACTACGAAAGCTTGGATGGACAACCAACAGACCTCTTCTTCATGATTGCTGCTCCAGAAGGTGCCAATGATACTCACTTAGCAGCCTTGGCAGAATTGTCTCAATACTTGATGAAAGACGGATTTGCTGACAAACTTCGCCAAGTAACATCTGCAGATCAAGTTATCGAACTCTTTGACCAAGCTTCAGAAAAAGCTGAGGAAGCTGTTCAAGTACCTGCTAATGACTCTGGCGACTTTATCGTAGCTGTTACAGCTTGTACGACAGGTATTGCCCACACTTACATGGCCCAAGAAGCCCTTCAAAAAGTGGCTGCTGAAATGGGTGTTGGGATCAAGGTTGAAACAAACGGAGCTAGCGGTGTTGGTAACCAACTAACTGCAGAGGACATCCGCAAGGCTAAAGCTGTTATCATCGCTGCTGACAAGGCTGTTGAGATGGATCGTTTCGATGGCAAACCATTGGTTAACCGTCCAGTTGCAGACGGTATCCGTAAGACTGAAGAATTGATTAACTTGGCTCTTTCAGGAGATGCTGAAGTTTATCGTGCTGCTAATGGAGCAAAAGCTGCAACAGCATCTAATGAAAAACAAGGCCTTGGTGCTGCCTTCTACAAACATTTGATGAGTGGTGTATCTCAAATGTTGCCATTCGTTATCGGTGGTGGTATCATGATTGCCCTTGCCTTCTTGATTGATGGTGCTTTGGGTGTGCCTCAAGATAGTCTTGGCAATCTTGGTTCTTACCATGAACTAGCTTCTATGTTCATGAAAATCGGTGGTGCTGCCTTTGGCTTGATGCTTCCAGTTTTTGCAGGTTATGTTGCCTACTCTATCGCTGAAAAACCAGGTTTGGTAGCTGGTTTTGTGGCTGGTGCTATTGCTAAAGAAGGTTTTGCCTTTGGTAAAATCCCTTATGCGGCTGGTGGTGAAGCAACTTCAACACTTGCAGGTGTCTCATCTGGTTTCCTAGGTGCCCTTGTTGGTGGATTTATCGCAGGTGCTTTGGTTCTTACCATCAAGAAATACGTTAAAGTTCCTCGTTCACTTGAAGGTGCTAAATCAATCCTTCTCTTGCCACTTCTTGGAACAATCTTGACAGGATTTGTTATGTTAGCTGTCAACATCCCAATGGCAAGAATCAACACCGCTATGAATGCCTTCCTAGGCGGTCTTGGAGGAGGTTCAGCTGTCCTTCTTGGTATCGTTCTTGGTGGAATGATGGCTGTCGACATGGGTGGACCGGTTAACAAAGCAGCTTATGTCTTTGGTACAGGTACGCTTGCAGCGACTGTTTCTTCAGGTGGTTCTGTAGCTATGGCAGCAGTTATGGCTGGAGGGATGGTGCCACCACTTGCTATCTTTGTCGCAACCCTTCTTTTCAAAGATAAATTTACCAAAGAAGAACGCAACTCTGGTTTGACAAACATCATCATGGGCTTGTCATTTATCACTGAGGGAGCAATTCCTTTTGGTGCAGCAGACCCAGCTCGTGCGATTCCAAGCTTTATCCTTGGTTCAGCAGTAGCAGGTGGACTCGTTGGTCTTGCAGGAATCAAACTCATGGCGCCACACGGAGGAATCTTCGTCATCGCTCTTACTTCAAATGCCCTTCTCTACCTTGCCTTTGTCTTGGTTGGTGCAATCGTAAGTGGTGTGGTTTATGGTTACCTACGCAAACCACAAGCATAAAAAGGATTAGAATAGAAAGATTGTTACCATTTGGTGCAATCTTTTTCTCTATTCGAAATGGCTGTGAAATATGGTATAATAAAAGAATGGCAAACAAGAATACTAGTAAAACAAGACGGAGACCGTCTAAAGCAGAACTCGAAAGAAAACAGGCTATCCAGAGGATGTTGATTTCCTTAGGAATTGCCTTATTGTTGATTATTGCAGCCCTTAAACTCGGTGCAGCAGGTGTCACACTTTACAATCTCATTCGACTGGTGGTCGGAAGTTTGGCCTATGTGGCCATAGGTGGTCTCCTCATCTATCTTTTTCTTTTTAAATGGATCCGCAAGCAAGAGGGACTTCTATCAGGATTTCTCTGTATCTTCGCTGGCTTGCTCTTGATTTTTGAGGCCTACTTGGTTTGGAAATATGGTTTGGAGCAATCAGTTCTAAAAGGGACCCTGTCTCAAGTTATGACGGACCTGACTGGTATGCGAGTGACTAGCTTCGCTGGTGGAGGCTTGCTTGGTGTTGGACTCTATATCCCCATATCCTTTCTTTTCTCAAATATCGGATCGTACTTTATTGGAGTTCTTTTGATTCTAGTTGGGGCACTCTTGGTTAGTCCCTGGTCTATTTATGATGTTGCTACCTTTATTGGAACTCAGTTCAGATCTTTCATGGAAAAACAGGAACAGAGAAAACAGGAACGCTTCATCAAGAGAGAAGAAGAGAAGGCTCGTCAAGAAGCTGAAGAAGCAGCCAGAATTCAGAGAGAACAAGAAGAACAGGATGCATTACCGCTTCCTCCTGTAGATCCTGAAACGGGAGAAATCTTATCAGAGGTACCAGACTACGATTTCCACCCAATTCCTGAGGAAGAATGGATCGAACCGGAGATTATCCTTCCTCAAGCTGATTTTGACGTTCCAGATATGGAAGAAGACTTTGAGGATGAAGAGGTGCAGGTTGATTTTTCTGCCAAGGAAGCCCTCGAATACAAGCTACCAAGCTTGCAACTCTTTGCGCCAGATAAACCCAAAGATCAGTCCAAGGAAAAGAAGATTGTTCGAGAAAATATCAAAATCCTAGAAGAAACCTTTGCCAGCTTTGGTATTAAGGTGACGGTTGAACGAGCTGAAATTGGACCTTCAGTAACCAAGTATGAAGTCAAACCAGCAGTTGGTGTACGGGTTAACCGCATTTCCAATTTGGCAGACGACTTAGCGCTGGCTCTAGCAGCCAAGGATGTTCGGATAGAGGCTCCAATCCCTGGTAAATCCTTAGTCGGAATTGAAGTGCCTAACTCTGAGATTGCGACTGTTTCCTTCCGTGAACTCTGGGAACAGTCTCAGACTAAACCAGAAAATCTCCTCGAAATTCCTCTAGGTAAGGCTGTCAATGGAACTGCTCGAACCTTTGATCTTTCCAAGATGCCCCACCTACTGGTTGCAGGTTCGACGGGATCAGGGAAATCAGTTGCAGTTAACGGTATTATCGCTAGCATTCTGATGAAAGCAAGACCCGACCAGGTCAAGTTTATGATGGTCGATCCTAAGATGGTTGAGTTATCCGTTTACAATGACATTCCTCACCTCTTGATTCCAGTTGTGACAAATCCACGCAAGGCCAGCAAGGCTCTGCAAAAGGTTGTGGATGAGATGGAAAATCGTTACGAACTCTTTGCTAAGGTTGGAGTACGAAATATCGCTGGTTACAATGCCAAGGTCGAGGAATTTAATAGCCAATCTGAGTACAAACAAGTGCCCCTGCCTTTGATTGTTGTCATTGTAGATGAGTTGGCAGATCTCATGATGGTGGCTAGCAAGGAAGTGGAAGATGCCATCATTCGTCTCGGACAGAAGGCGCGTGCTGCAGGGATTCACATGATTCTCGCAACGCAACGTCCATCGGTTGATGTTATCTCTGGTCTTATCAAGGCCAATGTTCCCTCTCGTGTGGCTTTTGCAGTTTCATCAGGTACAGATTCGCGAACCATCTTGGATGAGAATGGAGCAGAAAAACTGCTTGGTCGAGGAGATATGCTCTTTAAACCAATTGATGAAAATCATCCAGTCCGTCTGCAAGGCTCCTTTATCTCGGATGATGATGTTGAACGTATCGTAAACTTCATCAAGGCTCAGGCGGATGCGGACTACGATGACAGCTTTGACCCAGGAGATGTTCCTGAAAATGAAGGAGATTTTTCTGATGGTGAAGCTGGTGGCGATCCGCTCTTTGAAGAAGCTAAGGCTTTGGTTATCGAAACCCAGAAAGCTAGCGCTTCGATGATTCAGCGTCGTTTGTCAGTTGGATTTAATCGTGCGACCCGCCTGATGGAAGAACTCGAAATGGCAGGTGTCATCGGTCCAGCTGAGGGAACCAAACCACGAAAAGTATTGCAACAATAAAAAAATAACTTCTTTCCAAATTTGGAAAGAAGTTATTTTTTTGATTACTGGTTCGTTTTGGTTTCAGAACTCGTCGTATTTGACTGTGTTCCATTATCGCTTGTTTCTTTATTTGTAGCTGGTGTAGAAGAGTCCTGAGTTGTTGTTTTCTGTTCTTCTTTTTTCTCCTCTTTCTTGTTGGATTGAGAAGTTTCTTCTTGCGGGGAATTTTCTTTAGTAGAAGTGTTGTCCTTGTTAGGTGTAGTATTTTCCTGAGGGGATTCTTTTTGAATTTCCTTGACAACAGTTGTTTGGGTTGTCGTCGGTTCTTTTTTGTTGTTTTTGTTATTATCCATAGCGTTCATGATGGTAATAGTAGCGGTGATGAGGCCAAGGATACTACCGATGGTAGCAATCGTTTTTTGAAAGACAGTAAATCCCTTTTTGATGTGTTCTGTTTTTGGTTTTGAAGTTCTACGATAGTTAGACATGATACTCTCCTTTAATTATGATTTATTATACCTCATTTCTTTAAAAAAATCTTAAAAAAAGAGAAACCTCCCTTCCTTGTCGCAGGTCTCTTTTCGTGATACAATAGAAGGAGTGATTTTAGAAAGCGTGAGAAAACATGATCTACTTTGATAATTCGGCGACAACTAAGCCTTATCCTGAAGCACTTGAAACTTACATGCAGGTCGCTTCAAAAATTGTAGGAAATCCGTCTAGTCTCCATCGTTTGGGAGATCAGGCAACACGAATTTTAGATGCTTCCCGGCAGCAAATTGCAGATTTGATTGGGAAGAAGAGTGATGAAATCTTCTTTACCTCTGGTGGAACAGAAGGAGATAACTGGGTCATCAAAGGTGTGGCCTTTGAAAAAGCCCAGTTTGGCAAGCACATCATTGTATCAGCCATTGAACATCCAGCAGTCAAGGAATCAGCCCTCTGGCTGAAAAGTCAGGGTTTTGAGATAGATTTTGCTCCAGTTGATGAGAAAGGATTTGTGGATGTTGAAGCATTAGCAGATTTGATACGTCCTGATACGACTCTCGTTTCCATCATGGCAGTTAACAATGAAATTGGGTCTATTCAACCTATTGAGGCCATCTCAGAACTTTTGGCAGACAAGCCAACTATTTCCTTCCATGTTGATGCAGTTCAGGCACTCGCTAAGATTCCGACTGAAAAATACCTGACTGATCGAGTGGATTTCGCAACCTTTTCGAGCCATAAGTTTCATGGTGTCCGAGGTGTTGGATTTATCTATATCAAGTCTGGTAAGAAGATTACGCCTCTGTTGACTGGTGGTGGTCAGGAGCGAGACTATCGTTCGACAACTGAAAATGTGGCAGGGATTGCAGCGACAGCCAAAGCTCTCCGTTTATCTATGGAAAAGTTAGCTATCTTTGTTAGTAAGACAGGGCAGATGAAGGCAGTCATTCGCCAAGCCCTTCTGGATTATCCAGATATTTTTGTCTTTTCAGATGAGGAAGACTTTGCCCCTCATATCCTGACTTTTGGGATTAAAGGTGTTCGTGGTGAAGTCATTGTTCACGCCTTTGAAGACTATGATATTTTCATTTCCACAACCTCTGCTTGTTCGTCCAAGGCAGGAAAACCTGCGGGGACCTTGATTGCCATGGGAGTGGACAAAGAAAAGGCCCAGTCAGCTGTGCGTCTAAGCCTAGACTTGGAAAATGACATGAGTCAGATCGAGCAGTTCTTGACCAAGCTAAAATTAATTTACAATCAAACTAGAAAAGTAAGATAGGAGCATTTATGCAGTATTCAGAAATTATGATTCGATACGGAGAATTGTCAACCAAACACAAAAATCGTATGCGTTTCATTAATAAACTTCGTAATAATATTTCAGACGTTTTGTCTATCTATCCTCAAGTTAAGGTAACCGCAGATCGCGACCGTGCCCACGCTTACCTCAATGGAGCTGATTATACAGCAGTTGCAGAATCGCTCAAACAAGTCTTTGGAATTCAAAATTTTTCTCCTGTGTATAAGATTGAAAAGTCAGTGGACGTTTTGAAGTCTGCTGTCCAAGAGATTATGAAAGCTATTTACAAGGAGGGCATGACCTTTAAAATAACTAGTAAGCGAAGCGACCACAACTTTGAATTGGATAGTCGTGAACTCAATCAAACTCTCGGTGGAGCTGTTTTCGAGGCTATTCCAAACGTGCAAGCACAGATGAAAAATCCAGATATTAATCTTCAGGTTGAGATTCGTGAGGAGGCTGCCTATCTTTCCTATGAAACTTTTCGTGGAGCAGGAGGATTACCTGTGGGAAGTTCTGGTAAAGGTATGCTCATGTTGTCAGGAGGGATTGACTCACCTGTAGCAGGTTATCTAGCTCTTAAACGTGGGGTTGATATTGAAGCCGTCCACTTTGCTAGCCCGCCATATACTAGTCCTGGTGCCCTCAAGAAAGCCCACGATTTGACTCGAAAATTGACCAAGTTTGGTGGAAATATCCAGTTTATCGAAGTACCTTTCACTGAGATTCAAGAGGAAATCAAGGCTAAGGCGCCAGAAGCCTACCTCATGACCTTGACCCGTCGTTTTATGATGCGCATTACCGACCGTATTCGTGAGGTACGAAATGGTTTAGTTATCATTAATGGGGAAAGTCTTGGTCAAGTAGCGAGCCAGACCTTGGAAAGTATGCAGACTATCAACGCTGTGACTAGCACTCCCATCATTCGTCCTGTGGTTACGATGGACAAGTTGGAAATCATTGACATCGCGCAGGAAATCGATACTTTTGAAATTTCAATCCAGCCTTTTGAAGACTGCTGTACTATTTTTGCGCCTGATCGTCCCAAGACAAATCCTAAGATAGAGAATGCAGAGCAGTATGAAAAACGCATGGATGTTGAAGGCTTGGTTGAGCGAGCCGTGGCAGGTATCATGATTACTGAAATCACTCCCCAGGTTGAAAAAGATGCTGTCGATGAGTTAATTGACAATCTCCTCTAATCAGAAAACCCAGAAGAATTCAGAAAAACAAATGAAAAAAGTTAGTTATTTATCCTTTAAATGGACAATTACTGACTTTTTTTCTATTTTTATGGTATAATAAGATAAAATTTTGAATATAGAGAGTTTTCTGACAATGAATCATTCCTACTTTTACTTAAAAATGAAAGAACACAAACTCAAGGTTCCTTATACTGGAAAGGAGCGTCGTGTGCGTGTGCTCCTGCCTAAGGACTACGAAAAAGACACAGACCGTTTTTACCCTGTAGTTTACTTTCATGATGGGCAAAATGTCTTTTACAGCAAGGAGTCTTATATTGGACACTCATGGAAGATCATTCCAGCCATTAAGCGAAATCCTGACATCAGTCGCATGATTGTCGTTGCCATAGATAATGACGGCATGGGGCGGATGAATGAGTATGCGGCTTGGAAGTTTCAAGAATCTCCTATCCCAGGCCAGCAGTTTGGCGGTAAGGGTGTGGAGTATGCCGAGTTTGTCATGGAGGTGGTCAAGCCTTTTATCGATGAAACCTATCGTACCAAAGCTGATCGCCAGCACACGGCTATGATTGGTTCGTCACTAGGAGGCAATATTACCCAGTTTATCGGACTAGAGTACCAAGACCGAATTGGTTGTCTAGGTGTCTTCTCATCTGCCAATTGGCTTCACCAAGAAGCCTTTAACCGCTATATCGAGCGTAAGAAATTGTCGCCTGAACAGCGCATTTTTATCTATGTTGGAACAGAAGAAGCAGACGATACGGACAAGACCCTGATGGCTGGCAATATCAAGCAAGCCTATATCGACTCATCGCTTCGTTATTACCGTGATTTGATTGCAGGTGGAGTAGGATTGGATAATCTTGTCTTGAAAGTTCAGTCTGGTGCCATCCATAGTGAAATACCTTGGTCGGAAAATTTGCCAGACTGTCTCCGATTTTTTGCAGAGAAATGGTAAGTTAAGAAAGGAGAAAGCCAATGCATATTGAAAACCTCAGCCACTGGAGTGGCAATCTCAACCGTGAAATGTACCTCAACCGTTATGGGCATGCTGGGATTCCAGTTGTTGTTTTTGCTTCATCTGGTGGCAGTCACAACGAATACTATGATTTTGGCATGATTGATGCCTGTGCTTCCTTTATCGAGGAAGGTCGTGTCCAGTTCTTTACTCTCTCCAGTGTGGACAGTGAGAGCTGGCTGGCCACTTGGAAAAATGGCCATGACCAGGCGGAGATGCATCGTGCCTACGAACGCTATGTGATTGAGGAGGCCATTCCTTTTATCAAGCATAAAACAGGTTGGTTTGATGGCATGATGACGACGGGTTGTTCGATGGGAGCCTACCATGCACTCAATTTCTTTCTCCAACATCCAGATGTTTTTACCAAGGTGATTGCCCTCAGCGGTGTTTACGATGCACGTTTCTTCGTTGGCGATTACTACAATGATGATGCCATTTACCAAAACTCACCTGTAGATTATATATGGAATCAAAACGACGGATGGTTTATCGATCGTTACCGTCAGGCGGAGATTGTCGTTTGTACGGGCCTTGGTGCCTGGGAACAAGACGGTCTGCCATCTTTCTACAAGCTTAAAGAAGCCTTTGACCAGAAACAAATTCCAGCCTGGTTTGCTGAATGGGGACACGATGTCGCCCACGACTGGGAATGGTGGCGTAAACAAATGCCCTATTTTCTTGGACACCTGTATCTATAAAAGGAGTTGCCTATGAATTACCTTGTTATTTCTCCCTACTATCCGCAAAACTTCCAACAATTTACCATCGAGCTAGCCAATAAAGGCATCACAGTCTTGGGAATTGGTCAAGAACCATACGAACAACTAGATGAACCTTTGCGCAATAGTCTGACCGAGTATTTCCGTGTGGACAATCTTGAGAACATAGACGAAGTCAAACGTGCAGTAGCTTTTCTTTTCTACAAGCATGGCCCAATCGACCGCATCGAGTCCCACAATGAATACTGGCTTGAGCTGGACGCAACACTCAGAGAGCAATTCAATGTCTTTGGAGCCAAACCAGAGGATCTCAAAAAGACCAAGTTTAAGTCTGAGATGAAGAAACTTTTCCAAAAGGCAGGCGTTCCTGTGGTACCTGGTACTGTTATCCAGACGGAAGCAGATGTGGATAAAGCAGTGAACGAAATCGGTCTACCAATGATTGCCAAACCTGATAACGGAGTGGGAGCGGCAGCCACCTTTAAGCTTGAGACAGAAGACGATGTAAATCACTTTAAGGCTGAATGGAATCATTCAACCGTTTATTTCTTTGAAAAATTTGTCACTTCTAGCGAAATCTGTACCTTTGACGGGCTTGTGGACAAGGATGGCAACATCGTCTTTTCAACGACTTTCGATTATGCCCATACACCACTTGATCTCATGATTTATAAGATGGACAATTCCTACTATGTGCTTAAGGATATGGATCCCAAACTGCGCAAGTATGGCGAGGCCATTGTCAAAGAATTTGGAATGAGAGAACGCTTTTTCCATATCGAGTTTTTCCGTGACGGGGACGACTACATTGCCATTGAGTACAATAACCGTCCTGCAGGTGGCTTTACCATTGATGTTTATAACTTCGCTCACTCCTTGGATCTCTACCGAGGTTATGCAGCGATTGTCGCAGGAGAAGAGTTTCCAGCATCAGAGTTTGAACCTCAATACTGTCTAGCTACATCACGTCGTGCCAATGCCAACTATGTTTATTCAGAAGAGGACCTTCTTGCCAAATACAGCCAGCAATTCAAGGTCAAAAAAATCATGCCAGCAGCCTTTGCAGAGCTACAAGGGGACTACCTTTATATGCTGACAACTCCAAGCCGTCAAGAGATGGAGCAGATGATTGTAGACTTTGGTCAACGTCAAGATTAATGAAAAGGATGAAAGGAGTTTGACTTCTTTTTTCCTTTTCTTAACGATAAGTTAAATAAAGCGTTTTCCGTAGATTCTTTTAGAAAAGATATTGCTAAAAGGCCTAAAAATTGGTAGAATAAGGATTGTCTAAAAAAATTTAAGGAGAATCTATCAAATGGATTTTACATGGGCTATTAAATATGCCACAGAATTCTTGGGAACTGCTATTTTGATCATTCTTGGTAATGGTGCAGTTGCTAACGTTGAACTTAAAGGTACGAAAGGTCACCAAAGTGGCTGGCTCGTTATCGCGGTTGGTTATGGTATGGGGGTTATGATCCCAGCCTTGATGTTCGGTAACGTATCAGGAAACCACATCAACCCAGCTTTCACTCTTGGACTTGCTGTTAGTGGACTTTTCTCTTGGGAGCAAGTACCATTTTACATCCTAGCACAAGTTTTGGGAGCAATCTTCGGTCAAGCTTTGGTTGTAGCGACTCACCGTCCTTACTACTTGAAAACAGAAAACCCAAACAATATCTTGGGTACCTTCTCAACGATTTCAAGCATCGACCACGGTACAAAAGAATCACGTTTTGCAGCTACTGTTAATGGCTTCCTCAATGAGTTTGTAGGTTCATTTGTTCTTTTCTTTGCAGCACTTGGTTTGACTAAAAACTTCTTTGGTGCTGAATTATTGGCGAAAGCTCAGGCGACAATTAATGACCAAGTAGCTCAAGCTGCAGCGCAAGGAACAACAATCCCTCAAGAACAAGTAACAGCAGCGCTTGAGCAAGCAAAAAACCAAGCCGCTCCATTTTTGGCACCAGGTCTTGGAATTGCACACTTGGCACTTGGTTTCCTAGTGCTGGCTTTGGTAGCTTCACTTGGTGGACCTACTGGACCTGGTTTGAACCCAGCTCGTGACTTCGGACCACGTCTTCTTCACGAACTCCTTCCAAAATCAGTTCTTGGTCAACATAAGGGTGATTCAAAATGGTGGTATGCATGGGTTCCAGTTGTAGCTCCAATTGCAGCGGGTATTGCGGCAGTAGCACTATTTAAACTACTTTACCTATAAGAAATGAAACTGGGGTATCCCAGTTTTTTGTTATAAAATTTCTAAATAAAATAGATATGGCTTGTAAAATATTCGAAAATCCTTTAAAATAAAAGAGTTGGAGGAATTTATGAATGTGAATGAGATTGTTCGGATCGTTCCGACTTTAAAAGTTAATAATCGAAAATTAAATGAAAGATTTTACATTGAAACCCTGGGGATGAAACCTTTGCTGGAAGAGTCTGCCTTTATTTCCTTAGGCGATCAGACAGCTAGGGAGAGATTGATTTTGGAAGAGGCTCCAAGCATGCGAACACGCAGAGTTGAAGGGCTTAAGAAGCTAGCTAGACTCTTGATAAAGGTTGAGAATCCTTCTGAAATCGAGGCCCTTCTTTCTCAAATGAAGTCTCTTCCTCGCCTATTTAAAGGAAACCGTGGGTATGCTTTTGAGATTGTTTCTCCTGAAGAGGATGTTATCCTTGTTCATGCAGAAAATGATATAAGAAATCTGGTTCCACTGGAAACTGTTCCTGAATTTTATTCAAATACAAGTATAAAATACTTGAGCCAATTTGAGGTTTCTATGGAGTTACGTTTACCTGAGGGGGCAGAGAGTTTACTTGATCCTGAAGGAGTAGCGCCAGCAATTATCTTTACTAAAGGGCAAGGAACAGATTTGGCTGTTGAAAACAATGTCACTTGGGACCTGACGATGTTAAAATTTTTAGTCAAGAATTTTGATCTAACCAGTCTTCGTCAGAAATTTGAAAAGACAGGCTACTTTGTCCCTAAGTCTGAAAAATTCTTCCTTGGTAAAGATACCAATAACATTGAATTGTGGTTTGAAGAAGCATGAAGTTGGAAAAAATTCTAAGAAAAATAGAAAATCAAATCGAGGCAGGGATTTATCCCGGGGCCTCTTTTGCATATTATAAGGATGGTGAATGGAAAGAGTCTTATCTAGGATTGAGTGATCCAGAACGAGACTTGAAGACAGAAAGCGGTTTGGTTTATGATTTGGCCAGTGTGAGTAAAGTCGTGGGAGTGGGGACGGTTCTTATCTTCTTGTGGCAGCAGGGCAAATTAGATATTGATCGACCGGTGACGGATTTTTTACCGGAGTGTGATTATCCTGATATCACTATACGGCAACTTTTGACCCATGCTACAGATTTAGACCCCTTTATTCCCAATCGAGACAAGTTAAGTGCAGAGGTATTGAGAGAAGCCATGTTTCACCTAAATAGACGAAGTCAGCCTGCTTTCTTATACTCGGACGTTCACTTTTTACTCTTAGGATTTCTTTTGGAAAAAATCTTTGACCAAGACTTGGATCAGATTATAGAAGAACAAGTTTTGGAACCATGGGGAATGAAAGAGACCAAGTTTGGTCCCGTTGAGCAAGCTGTACCAACAGTGAAAGGAGTGGAGGCCGGAAATATTCATGATCCCAAAGCCCGTCTATTAGGGAAACACGCAGGAAGTGCTGGTTTGTTTTCGACTGTTAAGGATTTGCAGATCTTTCTGGAACATTACTTGAAAGATGATTTTGCTGCAGAATTGAGCCGCAATTTTTCTCCCTTAGATGATAAGGAGCGGTCTCTAGCCTGGAATCTGGAAGGAGCTTGGCTCGACCATACGGGTTATACAGGTACCTTCATTATGTGGAATCGGGAGAAGCAGGAAGCGGCTATCTTTTTATCCAATAGAACGTATGAGAAGGATGAGCGTGCCCAGTGGATAGTCGATCGAAACCAAGTCATGGAAATGATTCGTCAAGGGGAGTAGGGAGAAGAATGTCAAAAACCGTAAAAGGAACTCTGTATACAGTAGTGGCAGGGATTGCTTGGGGCTTGTCTGGAACCAGTGGCCAGTACCTAATGGCACACGGGATTTCCGCTCTAGTCTTGACCAATTTGCGACTTATCATTGCAGGTTTGGCACTGGTAGTCTTATCCTATACGACTGCAAAGGATAAACTCTATGCTTTTTTAAAAGACAGAAAAAGTCTACTATCTCTGTTACTATTTGCAGTTTTCGGGCTTTTCTTAAACCAGTTTGCCTATCTTTCTGCTATTCAGGAAACCAATGCTGGAACAGCGACAGTTCTCCAGTATGTATGCCCCGTTGGGATCTTGGTTTATACCTGTATCAAGGACAAGGTGGCGCCTACTCTGGCTGAGATTATTTCGATTGGTTTAGCAATTGGAGGAACGTTTCTTATCGCGACGCATGGGAAACTTGACCAGTTGTCTGTCACACCTGCTGGACTTTTCTGGGGCCTCTTTTCAGCATTGACCTATGCTCTCTATATTATCCTTCCCATCGCTTTGATTAAGAAGTGGGGCAGTATTTCGGTGATTGGTGTTGGGATGGTTATTTCTGGTTTAGTGGCTATTCCTTTCACAGGAGTCTTACAGGCTAGCATACCAACCAGCTTAGATTTTCTCTTTGCATTTGCTGGGATTATCATCATCGGAACGGTTTTTGCCTATACAGCTTTCCTAAAGGGAGCTAGTCTGATAGGCCCTGTTAAGTCTAGTTTATTAGCTTCCATAGAGCCAATTTCTGCCGTTTTCTTTGCCTTTCTGATTATGAAGGAACAGTTTTATGCGATTGATTTTGTCGGTATGGCTATGATTTTACTAGCCGTAACCATTATTTCATTGAAAGATTTACTGTTGGAAATAAAGAGTAAGTAATTAAAAAATCCACTCAATCGAGTGGATTTTGTTATGTGACTACTAGTCCGTCTCGCTCCGCA